>CALFNJ010000737.1 GCA_937902865.1 uncultured Opitutaceae bacterium | reverse complement strand
CTCGGATTCTTCTATGTCGTCCCTTTCGGTTTTTCGTACGTCGCCGATCACTTCCAGTACCTCCCCAGCCTCGGCGGTTTCGCGCTCGTCGCAGCGGGCGCGGCCACGGCGGCCCGGACGTTTCCCGGCGCGACACGGGTGGCAGCGGGACTCGTCCTGCTCCTTCTCGGCGTGCTGACCTGGCGCCAGAGCGGGATCTACCGCAGCGCCACCACGCTCTATGAAGCCACGCTGCAGGAAAATCCCGACGCCTGGCTCGCCCACCACAACCTCGCGATCATTCTCGCGAACACCGGTCATCCCGATGCGGCAATTCCCCATGTGGAAGCCGTGATCCGCCTGCGGCCCAACTACGCCCCGGCCGAAAACAATCTCGGCGACGATCTCCTGCGACTCGATCGTGCGACGGAGGCGATGCCGCACTTCAGCCGTGCCCTGGAATTGCAGCCGGATTATGCCGTGGCGCGCTGCAATCTCGGCGTGGCGCTGGCCATGCTCGGCCGCAACGCGGAGGCCATTCCCCATTTCCAGGAAGCGCTCCGCCTCAATCCCGCCTACGGTGAAGCGGAGCTCAACTGGGGCCTGGCGCTGATGCTGACGAACCGCTTTGCCGAGGCCGTGCCCCATTTCGAGCAGGCGATCCGGCTCGATCCCACGTCCGCCTATTTCCAGCTCACCTACGGACGCGCCCTCGCCGGCGCCAATCAGACCGGCGCAGCCGTCCCGCATCTGGAAACGGCCGTCCACCTCGACCCGAACTCGGCCGAAGCCGAAACCGAGTTCGCCGCCGCCCTGACGCGCCTCGGTCGCCCCACCGAGGCGGCCGTGCACAACCAACGCGCGCGTGCCCTGCAGAGCGAGGCTCGATGATCGGCAATCTCGCGGTAGGCGAACCGTCCCGGTGAGCCGCGGTTCAAGAATGCAGGGGCGTCCCTTGGGACGCTCGTCCGCATCGCCGACCTGAAACCTCAGCATCCCTGCGCGGCAAAATCAGCAATCCGCAACCCGACCCTTTAGCAGGGGTCGTGAACCGCGGACTGAGCACGAGGCTTCAAGCGCAAAGACGCCAAGACGCAAAGATTGGCGAGTCGCATCGGCAGGTTTTCTCCTCCCTTTGCGTCTTCGCGTCTTTGCGCTTAATCGATGCCGGGCGTCCTTTCCGAAGGGGTCAGTCCGCTGATTGCTGATAAATCCCGAAAAAAAACCGGCGCCATTTCGGCGCCGGCTGAGACCAGTCAGAGCGAAAGAAAATATCGGTCCGTCGAGCTCGGCTCAGATTGCGACCTCGCCCTTTTCCTCGGTGCGGATGCGGATGACTTCCTCGAGCGGAAGGACAAACACCTTGCCGTCGCCGATCTTGCCGGTTTTGGCGGCGCGGAGGATGGCGTCGACCGCCTTGCTGACGACGTCGTCGGCCACGGCGATCTCGAGCTTCATCTTCGGGAGGAAATCGACCGTGTACTCGCTGCCGCGGTAGATCTCCGTATGGCCCTTCTGGCGGCCGAAGCCCTTGACCTCGGTGACGGTCATGCCCTCGATGCCGGCGGCGCCGAGCGCCTCTTTCACTTCGTCCAGCTTGAAGGGTTTGATGATGGCGATGATGAGTTTCATGATAATGGGATGAGCAGGAAAAGGTGCGGAATCAGGCGACGTACCCTTCCTCGCCGTGTTCGTTGATGTCGAGGCCCTGGCTTTCGACTTCCGTCGACGGACGCAGGCCGATAACCGCCTTCACGAGGTAGGCCAGCACGACGGTGGCGACGATGGCGAGGACCAGCGTCAGGCCGATCGCCTTGAGCTGCTCGAGATAGAGCGTCTTGTGCACGACGTCCTTCAGGTTCGTGTTGAGGTTGCTGTTGACGTCCGCCGTGGCGAGGAAGCCCGTCAGCAGCGCGCCGATCGTGCCGCCGACCGCGTGGACGCCGAACGTGTCGAGCGCGTCATCGTAGCCAAACCAGCTCTTCACCTTCGTGACGAAGAAGTACGGGACCACGCCGGCGATGACGCCGATGATGATCGCGCCGGTGGCGTTCACGAAGCCGCAGGCCGGGGTGATCACGACCAGGCCCGCCACCGCGCCCGAGCAGAATCCCAGGACGGAGGCGTGACCGCGGTGGATCTTCTCCACCATGCCCCAGGCGAAACAGGCGACCGCGGCCGCAAGCGTCGTGGTCATGAAGGCGTTCGCCGCGATGCCGTCGGCGGCGACTGCCGAGCCGGCGTTGAAGCCGTACCAGCCGACCCAGAGCATGCCGGTGCCCACCATGCAAAGCACCATGCTGTGCGGGGCCATCTTCTGCTTCCCGAATCCGAGGCGCGGCCCGAGGATGAGGCAGAGGATCAGCGCGGACCAGCCGGAGGACATGTGCACCACGGTGCCGCCGGCGAAGTCGATCGCCTTGATCGTCGCGC
>CALFNJ010000736.1 GCA_937902865.1 uncultured Opitutaceae bacterium | reverse complement strand
CGGCTCCCGCAACGAGGTCACCGGCACCACCGGTTCCACCCACCTGCTCGAGCATCTCATGTTCAAGGGCAGCACGCACTTCAACGCGGACCTCAACACCGGTTTCGACACCATCCTCGACCGGATCGGCGCCACCAACAACGCCACCACGAGCCTCGACCGCACCAACTACTATGAGAACCTCGCGAGCGACCGGCTCGAGACGGTGGTGCAGCTCGAGGCCGACCGCATGCGGGGGCTGCTGCTCCGCGAGTCGGACCGCGCGCCCGAGATGACCGTCGTGCGCAACGAATTCGAGCGGGGCGAAAATGATCCGATCGAGGCGCTCGACAAGGAGATCTCCGCCGCCGCCTTCGTCGCGCACCCCTACCATCATCCGACGATCGGCTGGCGCTCCGACATCGAGAAGGTGTCGGTCGAGAAGCTCCGCGGCTTCTACGACACGTTCTACTGGCCGAACAACGCGACCGTCACCGTCATCGGCGACTTCAAGCCCGCCGAGGCCCTCGGCCTGCTCAAGAAATACTACGGCGCCATCCCCGCCTCGCCCCAGCCGATCCCGCAGGTCTACACCGAGGAGCCGCCGCAGCAGGGCCCGCGGCGCGTCACGGTCAAGCGGCCCGGCGAGCTCGGAGTCGTCGGCATCGCCTACAAGAATCCGCCGGGCCTCCACGCCGACTACCCCGCACTGGTCGTGCTCGGCGACATCCTCGGCGACGGCAAAACCAGCCGCCTCTACCGCGCGCTGATCGACGCCAACCTCGCGGTCGGCATCTACGCCTATCCCGCGTTCAACCGCGACGCTTTCCTCTTCCATCTCTACGCGCCGCTCGCGCCACAGGCCGCGCATGACCAGGTCGAAAAGGTCCTGGTCGCCGAAGTCGAAAAGTTGAAGACCGGCGGCGTCACCGACGAAGAGGTCGCCCGCGCCATCAGCAAGGAGACCGCCAGCACCGCCTACGCGCGTGACGGCGCCTTCGCGATCGCCAGCCAGATCAACGAGGACATCGCCGCCGGCGACTGGACCGCCTACCTGACCGTCCCGGAAAAGATCAAGGCCGTCACCGCCGCCGACGTCGTGCGCGTCGCCAAGGCCTATTTCAACGAGGACCAGAGCACCATCGGCTGGTTCATCCCGAACAATCCCGAGGAACCCGCCGCTCCTGGCCAGGCCGCGGCTGAAGCGGGAGCCGGCGCGCCCGCCAAGCGCAGCCCGGTCCGCACCGCCAATTTCTATCGCGATCCCGAAATGCCCGAGACCGCTTCCGTTCTCCGAGGACACTCGCCCCTCGCCTCCGCCGCCGCCGCGGCGTCGACCGAAGTCGCCGGTGGCAAGGGCGGCGCCTCGGGTTCCGCGCTCATCGCCCCGCAGGCGGTTCGGCGCACGGTGGCCGGCATCGATCGCATCACGCTGAAGACGGCTCTCGAAAACGTCGTCACGATCCGCGGCAGCCTGCCCGCCGGCAACGCGTTCAATCCCGCCAATCATCCCGCCCTCGCCGACCTCACCGCCGGGATGCTCGACCGCGGCACGACGAAGCACGACAAGTTCGCGCTGGCCGCACAGCTCGAGGATGTGGGCGCCGAGATCACCTTCGAAAACTCCCCGCAGAACGTGCTCTTCCGCGTCCGCTGCCTGAAGAAAGACGTGCCCCTCGTGCTCGGCCTGCTCGCCGAGCAGCTGCGCACGCCCGCGTTTTCCGCGGACGAATTCGAGAAGCTGAAGAAGCAGCGCGCCGGCGAATACCGGCAGGAACTGGACGACACCAATTTCCGCGCGGACCAGGCGTTCACGCGGGCGCTGCTGCCCGCCGGCCATCCGTATCGCGAGCCGGCGGCCGCCGAATATCTCGCCGACCTGAACGCGGTGAAGCTCGAGGACGTGAAGGCGTTTCACGCCGTCAACTACGGCCCGGCCGGCATGGTGCTGGTCGCCGTCGGCGATGTGGATGCCGGCGCCATCGACACCGCGCTCAACGCCGCCTTCGCCGGCTGGACCGGCGGTCATCCGGTGCTGCCCACGCCCAAGCTGGTCCGCTCGGGCGAGCGCGTCGAAAAGATCGCCATGCCCGGCAAGGCCAGCGTGTCCGTCCTGATCGGCCAGTCATCGGGCCTCAAGTACAGCGACCCCGACCGCATCGCGCTCGCGGTCGCAACCGAGGGCTTCGGCGGCGGTTATTTCTCAGCGCGGCTGATGTCCATCGTCCGCGCCCGCGAGGGCCTGACCTACGGCATCTACTCCAGCCTTCGCTACGACAATTTCAGCGACGGTCTCTGGGCCATCCAGGCCACCTTCGCTCCGGAGCTGCTCGACAAGGGTCTCGCCTCCACCAGGCGCGAGTTGCGCCGCTTCACCGAGAGCGGCCTGACCGCCGCCGAGCTCGAGAACTTCAAGGGCGCCATCGTCGGCACCTACAAGCTCGCCCTCGCCACCAGCGGCGGCCTCGCCCAGCAGATTCTCGCCACCGTCCAGCGCGGCCTGCCGCTCGATTACATCGACCGCTACCCGCAGCTCGTGCAGTCGCTCACGCTCGCGCAGGTGAACGGCGCGGTGAAAAAATATCTCGATCCGGACAAAATGGTGACCGTCACCGCGGGCACCCTGCCCGATGCGAAGCCGGCGAACTGAATACGGCAGCGGCTTGCCGGCGAGCGCGGCCCTGAAACCTGAAACCGGAGATTTTTATTATCTGGAATTCAGGAAATCAGGAAATGGGCCGCGATCCGGCGGAAACGGAAAGCGATCGGATCGATGAAATAAATGGGGACGCGACCTCCCGGCATGGTAGGGCGCGTTGTCCCTAACGCGCCGCAAACCGTTATCCGCGTCTCATCACTGACCGTGCCGAACCGGCGCGTTAGGGATAACGCGCCCCACCTTTCCTGATTTCCTGAGTTCCAGATAACCTCTCCCCGCTCCCTCACTCCCTCACTCCCGCGGAGTGAGGATCGCCTTGTAGGCTGGCAGGTCGCGCAACGAGGCGAGGTCCGGCTCGACGCGGATGTAGTCGAAGCTGAACCCGCTGACCGCCACCGAGCGTTGCGCCATCGCTTCGCGCAGCCATTGCAGGGCGTCCTCCGTCCGGCCGAGCACGGCAGCGATCCGCGCCTGGAAATAGAGTGCTTCGCCAAAGCGATATTGCGGATCGAGCGCGCGCAGTTCCGCGAGAATCTGTTCCGCCCGGTCGCGATGGCCGAGATGCGCTTCGCAGGCGCCGACCAGTCCGCGATACGCGACCCGGTTCGGATGCTCCTTGGCGAGGGCTGCGGCCAGATCGCGTGCCTGGTCCCACTTGCCTGCCAGCGCACATGCACGGGCATAGTCCCAGCGCCAATCTTCCTGCGCCAACTCGCGCTCGGTCCGACCCGCGTACCACGCGAGGGTGCGAGCCTGCAGCGCCTCCGCTGGCGCCTGCTGGCCGGTCAGGCGATATTCCGCCAGCGCCGCCAGCATCACATAACCGGGATACGCTTCCGCCGTCGGCGTGAGTCCCTGCGCCGCATCGATCGCGGCGTCGACTTCGGACGCGTGCCCCAGGGCCGCCTGCGCGCGGGCCACCAGGACCAGCGGCAGCGGGTTCTCCGGATCGAGTTCCTGCGCCTGGTGCGCCGCCTCGGCCTCGCGGTCGTGCTGCCCGAGCAGGCTGTAGGCGCTCGCCCGGCCCAGCCACGTTTCGGGCACGCGATCGACGAACGCCTGCGCCGGCGCGGGCACGGTCATCAATTCGAGAAATTTCTTCGGCCGATTGGTGTAGAGCAGCTCGCGTGCGGTCTTGTCGATCCAGACGAAGCTGCCCTGCGAAATCGAGCGTGCGGTCGCCGCCGACTCGAGCACGCCGGCCACGTCCCCCGCCAGCGCGGCCCGCGCCCAGTCGTGCGCCGCGCGGAAGTAAGGCGTGAGGCGTTCCGGAAACGACTCGGACTCCCGCAACACCGCCGCCGCTTCCGCATAACGGCCGGTGTCGATCAGCACCACGGCCTCCCAGACCAGCGCGCCCAGGCAGCCCTGCGGATCGAGCGCGTAGCTGCGCTTCAAATGCGCGAGCCGGACGTCCGCCGGCGGATCGATTTCCAGGCCGGCGCGCATCGCCTCGCGCGCGTCGAGCCGCGGCGGGACATTCAATCGATAAATCTTCTCCACCGGCACCGGATTCGCCGAACGCGTCAGGCCGAGGGTGTCGATGGCACCGAGCAGGCGTTGGACGAATTCCTCCGTCGCCGCCGACGGATCCGCGGCGTTGCCGGTGACCGGAGCGAGGTCGGCAAACACCGTGCCGCGCCGCAGGTCGAACACGCGGCCCTCGAGCAGCAGCTTGTCTCCCTGGCGGTAGTACGCGCCGCTCACCAGCACGTCGGCTCCGTTCTGGCCGCCGAGCTTCTTGATCGCAGCCGGAGTCTCCGCGAACTTGGCCGGGGGCGGCTGGCCCGCGACGGCGGACTGCACCCAGCTCACCTGCGTCGCGCCCTGACGGACGCGATCCGCGAGCATTTGTCCGAGTCGCGCGTCCGCCGGATCTCCGGTGCGATCCTCGAACTCCGCCACCAGCACGCGTCCGTCGCGCACGGTATCCACCGCCAGCGCCGCGGCGCCGCGAAGCTTTTTCGGACGCTGCCACCAGGCGTAAAATCCGGCCGCCGCGAGCAGGCCGATGAGCGCGCCGGCCGCGCCGGTGATCAGGAGACGACGACGCCAGCGGGCGCGCGTGGGGCGATCGGGCGAAAGCACCACCGGCGTGGCCGGCGCAGGGGCGCCCTCCGCGGCGAGATGGTAGATCGGAATCGGCTCCCGGATGTTCTTGAACGACTGCGGTCCGAGAAAGACCGACTGCATCGCAATCTTGCCCTTCACCGTGTCGTTCACGGTCTGGCTGATGCAGATGCCGCCGGGCGGCGCCTTCGTCTGCAGGCGCGCGGCGATGTTCACGCCGTCGCCAGCGACTCCGCCGGCCTGGCGGATGATGTCACCGAGATGGATGCCGATCCGGTGCTCGAGCGCCTGTTCCGGCGGGAGCGTTTCGCGCCTCCGGCCGAACTCGAGCTGGATCTGGAGCGCACAGCCCACCGCCTGCACCGCGCTGGGGAAACACAACAGCATGCCATCGCCCATCGTGTTGAGAATTTCCCCGCCGTGCTGGGCGCACAGCGCGCTCATCTGCTCGAAGTCGGCCCGGACGAGCGCGAGCGTGCCGGTCTCGTCGCGCTGCATCCGCGCGGAATAGCCGACGACGTCGGTGAACATGATCGCGGCCAGTCGCCGCTCTTCCAACGCCGGCCGAGGAGGTGAGGTATCGCTCATGGACCGGGGGCTGTTAGTGCCGGTGCAACTCAGTCGAAGCCAGTCTATTCCCCGACGGATGCCACGAACCGTCACGGAATATTTTCACCACAGAGGCGCAGAGACTCGGATTGAAGGTGGAGCGCGTTGTCCCCAACGCGCTGTGGACGTTGCCAACTTGAAACGTGGACGGAGCGCTCAACGCGTTAGGGATAACGCGTTCCACCCCTGCCGGACACAGAGAAAACCAAAGCAGGTTCATCTCGGTGTCTCTGTGCCTCTGTGGTGAAATTCCGATGCCTGCCGCTCACTTCCCGAGCTTTTTCAGCGAGCGGTTGATTTTTTCGAGGTCGCACACCGCGGGATCATAATCGGGCCCAAGCCATTCCCGCCATTCGCGGCCGAGGTCGCTCTGCGGCGCCTTGAGGCAGGCGAGCATGTCGTGGAAGGCCTCGATCCCGCCGCAGTCCTCCGGCGGGCCGGCGCGCTCACCGGCGAGGCAGACGGGATAATGGACGCCTTTTTCCACCACACCGCCTTTCTCCACCTTGATCTCCACCTGCCAGCCTTCGCCAAAATGGTAGTCGTAGGTGAACTGGTGCCGCGTCTCCAAATCGAGATCGGCCAGCGCGACATCGCGGTCGTCCTCGACGATCAGATCCTCCCGCTTGGCCGGGTTGCCCATCCGCAGATCGTCGAGATTGAAGACATGCGTCTGGTAATCGAACCAGTCGAACGCGACCTGCACGGTGTCGTGGAGGCGCGCGAGCCACATCGATTCGCGCACGAGCAGCCGCCGCCAGATCTTCGGATGACACGACGCCATGGTGAGCCGCAGCGAAAAAGCCCGCTCGGGCGGCTTCTTGGCCTTCGTGCCCTTGCCTTCGTGCAACGAAATCATCCGGCCAGTTGAACGGCCGCCTTCCCGCCGCGCAAGCCGACGCCGCGACGAATGAGGCCGGCGAGAAGGTTGGTTTATCTGGAACTCAGGAAATCAGGAAACGATCCGCGCCCAGACTGGAGCCAGAGACCGATCAGCAGCAGGCAATGGGGACGCGACCTCCCGGTCGCGTTGAGGGCGTCGCCGACACTCGACGCAGCCGAAGCGAACCGACGCAGTAGCAGCTGGCCGTCGACCTCCGGGCGGCGGATTTGGACGCAGCGAACTCGAACACCGCCGCCCGGAGGTCGACGGCCACCTCAGGCACTGGGACTTCGTCGGAGTGAAAGGTTGGCGGGGTCGCTCAACGCGTTGGGGTCAACGCGTTCCACCTCGATCCACGCGACCGGGAGGTCGCGTCCCCATTTCGGAGTTCCCCATTCGTGTCCGTTTCCTGATCTCCTGAGTTCCAGATAAACGAACTTCACCAATCACCAGGCCCGCTCGGCCTTTTTCGCCTCGAGGGCGTTTTCCGCGTCGTCGGGCAAGGCGGGGAGGAAATCGAGTCCGGTGCGGCGCTCGACTTCGTCGATCGTGGTGAGATAGCGGTCGAGGTCGGTGCCGGCGGCGTCCTGCGGAAAGAGAAAGGCTTCGGCACGGACGCGGCCGTCGCTTTCGTCGAGCACGATCATGTAGAACGCCTCGGGAATCGCGACCCGGCTCTTCAAACGGTCGGGATGCGCGCTGAAAACCGGTCCCGCCAGCACCCAGATTTCGCCGAAGCGGCTGGGATAGTTCGTGGCGATTTTCTGCTCGAGGGTTTTCCACAGGCCGGCGTTCAGCGCGTGCTTCTGCGGGGTGACGTTCGACATCAGAAACGTCTCCGTCTGCGCCTGCTTCCCATAGTGCGTGGCGATCGCGTAGTTCGGCGCCATGTGGCCGCGGTCGTAGCCGCTGCGATTGTAGACCGAGGTCTCGACTCGCGCCACGGTGCGCGTGTCGGTGGAAAACTCCTCCGGCCGCGGCGGGCTGTCCTTCACGTCCACGTCGGTCAGATGATAAGCCGCCCAAAGCGGATCGCCGAGCGCATCGCTGTAGCCGACGGTATAACCGGTGTTGGCGAGCACGCGCAGCGGTCCGGTCGACGCGACGGGCAGGCCTCCGTACACCTGCCCGCGGTCCGCCGGCAGCGGCGCATGGACGTAGTCGGTGCTGTAGTAGAGCTGCCACAGATCCCAGGCCACCTCGGGCGCGGAGATCTGCTTGCGCGAATTGAAAAGATTGCCGACGAGCCGCGACACCTCCTGCTGGCGCGCCGGCGGCTGGAACAGATACCAGCCGCCGATGGCCGCCCAGAGCACGAGATTGACGACGAGGAAGGCCTTCGCGCGTCGGAACGAGCGGGAAAACGGAGCGGAGCGGCGGGCCATGGCGGCGCGACCTCAACGCGTGGGACGGAATTGGTCAAGAGACCGGAGCCGTCGAAATTGGCGCACGCAACGACGCGAAGCGTCGCTCCGATGTAGGGGCGTTCCTTGCGGACGCCCGTTCGCGTGGTCGACCGGGAACCGGGCGTCCACAAGGAACGCCCCTACATCGGAGCTCAGAACCGCAGCTTCACGTAGCCTTCCATCCGGAAGGGCAATTCGGGAAAGATGAGCTCGCTCGCAGTATAGGCGTCGCCGTTGTGGATCCAGTTGCGCTCGTTGGTGAGGTTCAGGAAATCGAGGTTGAACTCCCATTTCGGCGCGTGGGTGGCGGACGACGCCGCTCCAGGGCGCGCGGGCGCCTCCGCAAACGCGTAGGAAATATTCGCGTTGTAGAGCACCTGCGCCGGGATGTGCCACTGGTCGTCGAGGTTGCCGCGCTGCCGGCTCTGCCACTGCACGTTGCCGCCGAGGCCGAAGCCGTTGGCAAAGCGGTAGCGCACGCTGCCGTTGAGCATGGTGTGCGAGAAGCCGACGAGCGGCCAGTCGCCCACCGGCACCTGATTCGCGTAGGGATCGTAGCTGGCATCGCCGGTGCCGAGACCGCCGGGACCGCGGCCGAGCGCGTAGCCGGCATAGATGTCGCGCCCGCCGAGTTGGAAGGGCGCCGAGTTTACGTAGCGGCCGTCCTGAAACGTGGCGTTCGCCGTCACGCTCAGATGCGTGTCGGGCTGGTAAACGCTTTCCAGCTCCAGCCCGCGCACGCGGATGTCGTCGTGCTCGCCTCCGAGCGAAATCTCAGTGCGGCGCTGATCGAAGAGCGTGGCGGCGGCATAGAGCTTGTGGTCCAGCAGCGAAGCCTTCGCACCGAGTTCGGCGAGATCGCTGCGATTGCGGAAGTCGTCGCGGTTCAGCACGCCGACGACATCGCCGCGGTCCTTCAGGCTGAGGCCGCCGCCGGCGAGATTGCCCGCGACCGCGCGGATGCGCTGATAGGTGGCGTAGAGCGAAACGTCGGCAGTCGGACGAAAGATGAGGTTGGCCGACGGGGAAAACGTGCCAACGCGGACGCGATCGTGCCACGGTGTCGTGGCCGGCGGCGGCAGCGGGTCGCGGGCATCGCCGATGAAAAGATCGCCGCGCAGGCCCGCGAGGAGAGAAAGCCGCGGCGCCAGCTTCAGCTCCTGCTGCCAGAAGGCCGCCGGGTTCCAGAGCTTGCTGTCATCGGTCTCCGGGCTGCCCCAGGCCGCGGGAAAAAACGGACGCCCGCCCGGCCCGATGAGACCGGGATAGTAGGAGTTCGGAAAGGATGCCTGCTCGTTGAAGACGCGGGAGGGATCGGTGATGTCGAAATTGTAGATGTATTCGTTGAAGTAGTTCTCGTAGCCGAGCGTGTGCGCGTAGCGGACGGTCACGCCGGCGACCGCAGTCTGCGGCAGCGCCGCGTCGCTCCAGTCGAGATGCAGCTCGGTGCGATTCTCGAACGTGTGCTGGGTGATGTACTCCGCATACTCGAACTGCTGGTAGCGGCGGCGGTTCACGTATTCGAACAGGCTGCGATTCACGAGCGTGACCGCGGGCGAGAAGCGATGGGTGGCGACCAATTGGGCGCGGGCGACGTTGGCGTTGGCGAAGTCACCGCGCGAAAAGAGGAGCGCGTCCCACGGAAGCTTGACCACGCTCGTCGCCGGCACCGGACCCGGATAAGCGCCGTCGGCGGAGAGACCGGTGTAATAGAGCGCATGGTCGATCAGATCCTGGTTCACGCGGTTCACGCCGAGGGTCTCGGGCGTATTCTGCCAGAAATACTGCGCGTTGAACTCCAGCGTCGTGGCGGGGTCGGGCTTCCAGGTGAGCGCGCCGAAGAGATCCTCGCGGTCGTCACGGGCGCCGTTCTGCCGGAAGAAGGTGTCGCCGCCCTTGCCCTCGTAGCTGAGACGCCAGGCGAGTCGGTCGCTCACAGGCGCGGTGGTGTCGATTTGAAGCGAGCCGTTGGCAAAGGATCCGTTGCCCGGCGCCCAGGTGCCGAGGCGCGCGGTGATGACCGTCTGCGGGCCGGCGAAGCTCGGCTGTTTCGTGACGTAATTGACGTAGCCGCCCGTGAAATAGCCCGCGCCGAAAACCGCCGAGCCCGGTCCGCGCACGAGATCGATCGCCTCCACCCCGTTGAAGGAAGGGAACGTGCCGTAGTAATTGTAGCTCAGGCGCTGGCCGTTGAGGTAAGTCTCGGCGACATCGCCGCGGAGGTTCGGCGTGGTGATGTTGCCGTAGGACGCGCCGACATAAGCGCCCGGAGCGTAGAGCAGAATCTCCTGCAGCCCATGAATCTGGCGCTCGTTGAACAGGCCGCTCGTGATCGTGCTCACGCCGCGCGGCGTATCGAGCGGGCCGCGAGCGTCGCCGGTCACCGCATCGGTTTCGCGCGTGAGCGGATTGATCGACTGATCGACCGGCAAGCCGGTGACCTCGTAGCTCGGCAGAGCCACCACGCCGGAGCCGGCCGGGACGGAAGCGGCGCCGGCCGGGGCTGGAGCCTGGGCCTGGGCGCGAAGCGGCTGCGCAGTCCAAAACGCAGCGGCGAGGACGGGAAGAAGAGCGGTGAGCGAGAGCGGCAGTTTCATGGGTGGGTTGTCTGATGCCACCCGACCCGGCTCCGCCGAAAAAAGGGGCACCGCGGTAAGTGCCTCCATGGCGCTGCTCGCGGCGCCTGCTGTTTCCTTCGTCGGTATGAGCCGTTTCAGGTTCGAAGGGTCGAGCGGCCGGTCGCACCGCAATCTCAGCCCTCCGCGGAGGACACCCCTACAGGCAACGCGCACAAAATACCCGAACGCCCGCAAAGCAAGGGAAAGTTTCGGGCACGGAGGTTCACCACGAAAAACACGAACCACACGAAATTTTGCAGATCCCGGAAATGAGGTGCCCACGGAACACACGGAATACACCGAAACGAAATCCGGATCCGAATTCCGTGTTGTCCGTGTATTCCGTGGGCCACACTCCGATTTCTTTCGTGTGGTTCGTGTTTTTCGTGGTGCCCCGCGGCCGAGGTCTCGATCCCGGAAAACACAAGAGCCGTCCCCGATGAAGAGACGGCCCGTGTGACCTAACACCAAGCAAACCGTAAGAACTACAAACTTATCGTTCTAGGAACGATACTGACTACACGGAGAAAGACGCGGGCCTGCGCGAAACGCTCAAAAAAAGCGGAAAGATTTGCGGAGAAGCCTGATCAACCCTCAAGTCTCTTATATATAATGGTTAAGGTTAAATCGAAGCTGTAATTTCACGTTCCCCATGCGACGGCGGCGGAATTTGAAACTTTTCTTACATTTGGGTCCAACGCAGGGATTCGAGCCATCGGCTTTTCCTATCTCTGTGTCCTCCGTGCCTCTGTGTGAAAACCGTTCGGGATCGGAATTTCGATCCTTCAATCCGTTGTCACACAGAGACACGGAGGACACAGAGGAGGCGAACCCTATCGCCTCACAGCATCAGTCATCTGCGCTCATGATCCCACACGGCAAGCGCGAGACCGTGACGGTCAGTGCAGTGTGACGGACTCGATCCCCTGCGGCGGCAGCGGGGCGCCGTCGACGGTCTTCTTGGGGGTGCTCTTCCGCGGATAGTGGAAGACCCGGCCCTCGTAATTGCGGAAGACCACTTCGTCGTCGGTGATTTTTTCGACGTAATCCGGATTGATCGGCACCTTCCCGCCGCCGCCGGGCGCGTCGATCGTGTACTGCGGCACGGCATAGCCGGTGGTGTGGCCGCGCAGCGCCTGGATGATTTCCAAGCCCTTCGTCACGTCCGCCTTGAAGTGGGCGCCACCGGTGATGAGGTCCATCTGGTAGAGGTAATACGGACGCACCCGCATGCGGAGGAGGCGGTGCACGAGCGCCTTCATCACGTCCACGTCGTCGTTCACGCCCCGGAGCAGCACGCTCTGGTTGCCCAACGGCACGCCGGCGAAGGCGAGACGCTCACAGGCGTCGCGCAGCTCGGCGGTGCACTCCTTCGGATGGTTGACGTGGATGCTCATCCAGATCGGGCCGTATTTCTTGAAAATCTCGCAGAGGGCCGGCGTGATGCGCTGCGGCAGGAACACCGGAATGCGCGAGCCGATGCGGATGAACTCCACGTGCTTGATCGCGCGCAGGCGGCTGAGCAGGTGCTCGAGCTTCTTGTCCGACAACAGCAGCGGATCGCCGCCCGACAAGAGCACGTCGCGGATCTCCGGGTGCGCCTCGATGTAGCGAAGCGCCTGTTCGTGCTCGGGGTGGAAATTGTAGTCCTGGGCGTTGGACACCAGCCGGCTGCGGGTGCAGTAGCGGCAGTAGGCCGCGCAACGATCGGTTACGAGGAACAGCACGCGATCGGGATACCGGTGCACCAGGCCCGGCACCGGGGAATGCTCGTCCTCACCAAGCGAATCCAACTGCTCCTCCTCCGAAACGATCATTTCGTCCGCCCGCGGAATCAGCTGCTTGCGGATCGGGCAGTTCGGATCGTTGCGGTCGATGAGGTTGAAAAAGTACGGGGTGATCGCCAGCGCCAGCTTCTGGTTCGCAAAGGCGCAGCCGGCCTTTTCGGCCGCCGTCAGCGTCATGAACTTCTCCAGCTGCTCCGCCGTCGTCAGGCGGTTCTTGAGCTGCCAGGTCCAGTCCTGCCAGTCGCTGGCCGGAACGTGCTGCCAAAGTCCCTGGCCTTCAAACCAGGCGGCGCGGTCTTCGATGTAGGGCATGCGGAGAGACTGGATAGTTAGGTTCGTGACGAAGCGGTGTCAAATGGACGCCTCAAATGGCTCGGCGCTGCCCGGCAAGGCCTTTCTCGGCCGAAAAAATCGTCGGCCAAAGCAAAACGCCGCTCGCATTGGAGCCTCAGGCTTCTCAAGAACGTGCCGTCGCATCCCACGACTCCCCTTTTCCCGCTTTCTCACATCATGCCCTCCCCTTCCGCCGGCGCCAAAATTGAACCCAAATTCTCGGTCGCCCTCTTCGTTGTCACGGTCCTCGTCACCCTGGCCGGCCTGTTCGGAGGTCTCGCCCTGCTCGCTCCCGGAGTCTGGAAATCCCAGCTTGCCGCCAGCTGGGGCTCCCTGGCGGTGGTCTTTCTTGCCGTGCACCTGTTCGCCGCGCTCGTGGAATTCGTCTTCCATCGCTACGTCCTGCATGCGCCGCTCGTGCCTTTCCTGAGTTATTTTTACAAGCAGCACACCCTGCATCACGCCCTGACGCGCATCGATTACCAACGCTCGCGGGACGGCCAGGAATCCATGCCGCGACTCACGGAAGTGGTCGCGATCAATCGCTATCCCATCCTCGACGAGCCCCAGTACGAGGCATCCTACTTTCCCTGGTATACCCTCGCGGTCTTCGCGCTGCTCGGAACAGCTCTGTTCGCCCCGCTCCAGTGGCTGCTGCCCCACGCCCCGATCTTCCTCGGCGGCTATCTGGCGCTCGCCTGGTCGCTCGTGCTCTACGAGCTGATCCACGCCATGGAGCACTGGCCGCAGCCGATCTGGGATCGCCTGATTCAGCAGAGAATCGGCGGCCGTTTCTGGCGGAAGGCCTACGCCTTCCATCTTCGGCATCACGCGGACATCCGCTGTAACGAGGCGATTTCGGGATTTTTCGCCCTGCCGCTGATGGATTTCATTTTCGGCACGTATGTGGACCCGGAGACGCTCTATCATCATGGCCAACCGGTGAATCCGCAGGAATTTGCGAGTCCTCTTCCCCGCTTCGCCCTCGTGCGCTGGCTGGATCGGCAGGCGGAGGCCGCGGTCAAACGCCGCCGCCAGCGCCGGGCCGGTGGTGGCCCCGTTTCCGCCCCGACCAGCGAAACGCCCCCCACCGTCGGACCCAAATTCGCCGCCGTACTGGCCCGCCGGATGGAGAGCTGAGCCGCGGTCGCGTCTTTCCCCTTGGCACCGGCAGCCGGACGCCTTTTCGTCGATCTTGATGCCCACGACCAAGCCCGCAGTTCTCGCGCTCGAAGATGGTTCGGTTTTTCGCGGACGGGCCTTTGGGGCGGATGCCACCGTCGCCGGCGAATGCGTCTTCAACACCTCGATGACGGGCTACCAGGAGATCCTCACCGATCCTTCCTATTTCGGCCAGATCGTCACCATGACCGCGGTGCAGATCGGCAATTACGGCATCAACGAGAGCGATTCCGAAGCCTCCGGCCCGAAGTGCACCGGCTTCGTCGTCCGCGAGCTCTCCCCGGTGGTGAGCAACTGGCGCAGCCAGACTTCGCTCGATGAATATCTCAAGAAGTACGGCGTGCCCGGCATCAGCGAAATCGACACCCGCGCGCTGACGAAAAAGCTGCGCGTCGAGGGCTCGATGCGGTGCTGCCTCAGCACGCTGCCGATCTCCGAGGCCGATGCCCTGGCCCGGAACGCCGTCGCTGACGAGTCCGCGGCCGGTGTCGGCGACGCGCACCACGAGCATGCCGTCGTCGGCGCGCGCGACGACGTCGATGCGGCCACCGGAAGGCGACGGCTCGATGCCATGCTTGATCGCGTTCTCGACGAGCGTGATCAGCATGCCGGGCGTCAGCGGGTGTTCGGCGAGCGCGCGCGGCAC
>CALFNJ010000735.1 GCA_937902865.1 uncultured Opitutaceae bacterium | reverse complement strand
GCGAAATGGAAGCCGGAGGCCCGAAAGGCCCTTGAGGCGTTCGCGTTAAACCCGGACAACGCCGACAACTGGAAGCATCTTCAGGAGCAGCTCGGGGAAGTCCACTCGCTGATCGGTCGCCAGGGCAACCGCATCGGCCAACTGGAGCCGCTGGAGCGGCGCTATGGCCCGCTCAACGACATGCTGAGCCAGGCCGAGCAGCGCTACCAGATGCAGGGCCAGAGCTTGCAGCAGGGCATTGGCCAGCTGTTCGCGGTGAGCGATGCGCTCGCCCAGAATCCCGACCAGACGCTGCCTTGGATCGGCAGCCTCTACAAACCGCGCGATCCGGCGCGGGCGATTACGGCGATGGCCCAGCAATGGGGCGTCGATCTCAGCCAGGTCGCGCAGGGGCAACCCTACATCGACCCAGCCATCACGGGGATTGTTGGCCCCCTCATGAACCGGCTCCAGTCCTTGGAGTCGGGCATCAGCCAGCAGCAGCAGTACGCGGCCATGCAACAGCAGAATCAGCTCGTTGCCGCCGTGACGGCCTTTGAGAACGCCGCGGACGAAAACGGCAAACCGAAGCACCCCTACTTCCGAGATGTGTTCCCCGGAATGATGTATGCCATCAATTCGGGACAGGCACAGAACATCGACCAAGCCTATGCGTGGGCGGTTCGTTATCACGAGCCGGCCATCCAGGAAAAGGCGAAGGCGGCGGAAGCAGCGGCGCTCGCGGAAGCCGCCCGGACCACCAACGTGACCAACCAAGCCAGAGCTGCAAGTTCCAACCTCAACGGAACCGCCGCGCGCGGTCGGCAGAACGCCGCCAAGCCTTCGATGCAGGAGGCCATGCGCATGGCAGACAAGCAACTTGGTTTTTCCTCTTCCTAAGGAGTCACGGTAATGGCTGCTGCAGACCTGACCGAGTTCGTCGTCGCTTCGGCGCGAAACTGGTCCACGACGTTCTTCGACAACGTCACCGGCAACAACGCGATGCTGAATCGCCTCATGAAGAAGGGCCGCATCAAAACGGTCCAGGGCGGACGCACGCTCGATGAGGCGCTGATCTATCCCACCAACCCGAATCAGTCCTACAAGTGGTACACGGGCTACGATTCGTTCACCCCGCCGACTTCCTCGGAAGTCCTCGACGCGGCCGAGTACGTCTGGAAGCAGCTCGCCGGCTTCGTCTCGATCTCGGGCATCGAGAAGATCTACAACGCGGGCGAGTTCAAGCGCTATGACTACACCGAAGCCCGCATGGCGCAGCTTCAGGCGCTCATGAAGAACGCTGTTGCGGCGTCGATCTTCAGTGACGGCACGGGTTCTGGCGGCAAGGAACTGGGTGGCCTTCGCTATCTGATCCAGGATGATCCTACCGCAGCCGGTACGGTCGGCGGCATCAACCAGGTAACGTTCTCGTTCTGGCGCAACAAGACGACCGGCGACGTGACGATCGACGCGACGACGATCGAAGGCGTGATGAACGGCATCTATCTCGACTGCCAGCGTGACACTGACATCCCCGATCTCATCCTGTTCGACAAGACGTTCTATGCCCTCTACTGGGGTGTCTTGCAGGCGCAGCAGCGCTTCATGCAGTCGGACATGGCCGAGGCCGGCTTCCAGTCGCTGAAGTTCGCGGGCTCGGATGTCGTCTATGACGCGAACTGCACGGCCAATCACGGCTTCTTCGTCAATACCGACACGATCAAGCTGAAGTGCGCGCCGAACCGGAAGTTCGACATCGGCGACGCCCGCACGATCCAGAACGCGGACTACGACGTGATCCCTTGCCTCTTCGCCGGCAACTTCACCTGCAACGCGCGCTTCCTCAACGGCGTGATGTACACGTAAGCGTTTCCTCCGGGGCGCGGATTCGTTCGGGACCGCGCCCTCTTTTTCCCGAACAGGAGGCTTCATGCTCGGATACACGGACGCGGATATTCAGGCGGCTCTCGTTGCGGCCGGCACGCCCGATGGAAAAAATGGGGCCGGTATCATCGGTGCCGGCACCAAAATGCCGGTCAAGGCGCGCTTCTACATGCACGCCACGATCGACGGCGACGCGACCCAGAAAAACGGTCGCAACATCTACCGGGAAGTCCCCTACGTCGAGATTCGCCCCTTGGGTGAGGACGGGCGTCTGGAGAGCATGTCGCGCATCGTGACGGACGCCGAGCGGCGTGAGTTCCCGCAGGAATGGGCCGCGTTTGAGCGGCAGCGGACGACGCCGATGCACTCGGTCATGGCTCTCCCCGGCTTCAACGCCTGCGCGTTCCGCTACTGCGACGACGCCCAGCTATTCACCATCGAGGCGCTGTCGGTTGCCGACGTGCAGCCGGAACTCGAAGCCTTGAAGGCCGAGGCCGTCCGCTGGATGGAGTTCGCCTACCCCAAACCGAAGAAGGCCGGCCGGCCACCGGGCAGCCGCAACAAGCCGAAGGTGGATCATGGCAAAGACGCTGAAAGCGCTGCTTGATACGGTCAACGATGAGACCGGCTTCGATCGCGCCTCGAACTACGTTTCTTCGACCGACCCCAACATCCGGACGCTGGTCGCGGTTGCGAACCGGGCCGCGCGGTACCTCCGTGAGTTGAGCCTGCAACAGCTGGTCCGGCAGTGCCAGATCAGCCTCGCCGATGGGACCGTGGACCCCAGCGAGGACCCGCAGGGGCGCATCAGCTATTTCGCGCTACCACAGGATTTCTTCGCCTACACGCCGGACACGTCCTACCAGGACGGCCGCATCGACCCGGCGCAGCTTCCAACACCTGCCCCGACATGGGCGTATCTCATCAGCCGCTCAGGGCCGCAAAGCCTTCGCGTGCGCTGCCGCATCCTCCGTGACCGGCTCTACGTCTTCAGTCCTGATGCGACGCAGTTCATCAATTTCGAGTACATCTCCTCCAAGCCGATCACGGTCCACGCCTCTGGCATCCAGCCTAGCTCTTCCGTCTTCTCGGACGTGTTCACGACCGACGCCGATACGTGGGACTTGGACGACTCGCTGATCGAGCTTGAGATCAAGTGGCGCTACAAGCAGGTCAAGGCCCTGGACTGGCAGACCGACAAACAGGATTCGGACCTCTACCAGAACGCCCTCCGCGGTCGCGAGAGCGGGGCTACTACGCTCTACCCGCCGAACGCATGGCCGTACCCGGCCGAGCCCTACACGAACCTCTGGGTAGACAACTGATGCCGGCTGTCGAGATCCCCGCGCCGGTCGGTGGGTGGAATGCGCGCGATGCGCTTTCCGCCATGGACCCGACCGATGCCGTCACCCTCATCAACTGGGTGCCGGCGAACGGCGTCGTCACGGGCCGCGGCGGGAGTCTCACGCGCTGCCCTGACGTGACCGGCTCCGGCGATTCGGTCGAGACGCTGATTCCTTACGAGGGCGACGCCGCCACCAAGTTCCTCGCGGCGGCGGGCGGCGGGATTTACGACGTGACCAACCTCACGACGGCGACGCTGATCGCCGACACCTTCACCGAGGACCGCTGGCAGTTCGCCGCGTTCGACAACAATACCGTGCTCGTCAATGGCGCCGACGATCCACAGGTCTACAACGGCAGCACGATCGGCCCGCTGACGATTACCTCCGGCCCTACGGGGACCGATCTCGTGGGAGTGGTCCCGTTCAAGGGCCGCGCCATTTACTGGGAGAACTCCAGCGCCAGCTTCTGG
>CALFNJ010000734.1 GCA_937902865.1 uncultured Opitutaceae bacterium | reverse complement strand
GACGCTCTTCCGATCTGCACACGAAGGCCCGCCATATTCGCGTGCATGGATCGGATCGCCGCTACTATCACGACATCATCGGCGGCAATTTCCGCATGGATGGCTTCCAGGGTGCGCTGCTCAACGTGAAGCTCCCGCATCTGGCCGCCTGGACCGCGCGCCGGCAGGCGATCGCCGCGCGCTATCTCGCCGGGATCAAGCTCGCCGACGTGCGCCTCCCGGCTCAGCCGGCGTACGGGAAATCGGTGTATCACCAGTTCACGCTGCGGCATCCGCGCCGTGATGCGCTGCGCGAGCATCTCGCGAAGCAGGAGGTCGGCACGGATCTGATCTATCCGGTCTCGCTCAATCTCCAGAAATGCTACGCCTCTCTCGGTGCCGGCGCGGGCTCGTTTCCGATCGCCGAGGAAGCCGCTCGCACCTGCCTGAGCCTGCCGATCTTCCCTGAGCTGACCGATGCGCAAATCGATCACGTGATCGCGAGCATCAATCGGTTTTAAGATCACCACGAACTACACGAACGACACGAAAGCCGATCCGTCGGAAATTGGGCCCACGGAACACACGGAATACACAGAAAGGAAGGTCGGCATTCCGTGTTATCCGTGTGTTCCGTGGGTAACCCTCCGATGATCGAAATGGCGCCGCTCGCGAGTTGCAGCTTTTCGCGGTCTCTGTCCTGTTAGGCGGCTATGATCGATGGCATCGGATTCAAGGTCTGCGGGCTCACCTCCCTGGAGGATGCCTTGTTTGCGGATCGCTGCGGGGCCGACTATCTCGGGTTCAACCTCTATCCGAAGTCGCCGCGGTATTTCTCCCTGGCTCAGTTTGCCGCGTTGGCGCCGCAGGTTTCTCCCCAGAAGCGCATGGCGGTGATGGTCGAGCCCACGATGCCGGAGCTGAAGGCGGCCCAGGCGGCGGATTTCGATTTTTTCCAGATTCATTTCCGTCACGATTTCGCGCCGGAATCCATCGCGGCCTGGTCGATGGCGGTCGGCGCGGAGAACCTGTGGCTCGCTCCCAAGCTGCCGCCCGGGATCGACGTGGGCCCGGAGCTGCTGCCGTACGCGCAGTCTTTCCTGCTCGATACCTTTCAGGCGAATGCCTTCGGCGGCACGGGTCGCACGGGCGACTGGCCGAAATTTCTCCGGCATCAGCGGGCGCATCCGGACAAGATCTGGGTGCTCTCGGGCGGGCTCAATCCCGACAACATCGGCGACGCCCTCCGGCAGAGCGGAGCCCGCTTTGTCGATGTGAACAGCGGCGTGGAATCGGCTCCGGGCGTGAAGGATCACGCCAAGCTGGAGCGCTTCGTCGCGCAGCTGCGCGGCGCGAAGCGGTAACGATCACGATCACGATCGGATTCGAACCGGTTCGCGCAGAGGCTCAGAGGCGCAGAGACCGGAGGAGGTTGATCTCCGTGACTCTGAGGTAGGGCGAGGCGTCCCCGCCGAGCCGCGGCTCACCGGGACGGTTCGCCCTACCTTGAGGCGATCGACGTCGACAGCTCTTCAATTCGCTCCAGCTTCTATCTATTCCGAGCGCCGGTCGTCGGCAGTCAGCTGCACGTAGAGCTCTTCGACTTTCTTCCGGGCCCAGGGTGTCTTCCGGAGGAACTGCAGACTGGATTTGATGCTTGGGTCGTAGTTGAAGCAGCGGATGTCGATCCGCCGGCCCATTTCCTCCCAGCCGAGTTTCTCGACGAGACGCTGCAGAATCGCCTCGAGCGTGATGCCGTGCAGCGGGTCGTTGGAGAAATTGGGCACGAGGCAACGTTCAACATCCAACGCTCAACGTTCAACATTCAACGCCGGATCAAGCCAGCTGTCGAAAGGGTCGTGTCCTATTTTGGGAGGGCGAGGCGTCCCCGCCAAGCCGCGGCTCACCGGGACGGTTCGCCCTACCTCCAAGGCATTCTCAAATTAGGACACGGCCGTCGAAAGTTGAACGTTGGATGTTGGACGTTGAATGTTGAACGTTGTGAGCGCGCCGCGCGCTCAGCTCAGCCCAGCAGGTGCTGCCACTGGTTTTCGCGGGCGCCGCGGGCGGCCTTGAGGGCGCCGATCGCGACGTAACGCTTGTAGTCCTGGCCGGCGAGGCGGACCTTCGGCGCTTCGTAGCCGTCGTCGGCCAGGCGCTTCTGCAGCACCGTGTCGAAGCCTTTGATCTGCGAGCCGCCGCCAGTGACGATGATGTTCTGCAGCAAGGTCACGACGGAATCCGAGGAGGCGCGGGTGATCAGTGCGGTGATCGCCGGATAGATCTTGTCGATGAGCGTGTTGCAGGAACGTCCGATCACGTCGCCGAGTTCGATCGTGTGCGCCTTGCCGCCCATGATCACTTTCACATCCATCGGACGCCGGCTGGGTCCGACGTAGGCGTTGGCTTCCTTGATCTCGCGCACCTTGTGCCGGGACAGGCCGTTGTTCGGGTAGGTGCGATCGATGTCCTCGGTCATGAGCTGGTCGATGGCATCGCCGGCGAAGGGAATGCTGATCTGGTCCTCGCGCGTGGGGAAATAGCCTTGGACGAGGCAGATGTCGCTCGTGCCGCCGCCGATGTCGATGAAGAGCGAGTTGACGACCGGGTCGATGTAGTCGGTCTGGCCGACACGGGCGTCGTCGCGGTAACCGAGCGCGGCGAGGAACGGCTCGGGGATCATGAGGATCCGATCGAACACGCCCTGCGAGCAGCGGCGGATATCCTCACGGGCCTGCTCACCGGCATTCGCGGGAACGCCGACGACGGCGCGAATCTCCGCCTGGCCGGTGGGATCCACCAGCGAGCGGATGTGCCGGAAGAAATCGCGGGCGCTGTCGGGATGGGCGATGATGCCCTCCTCGAGCGGGGCGACGAGGCGGACATGGAGCAGGGTGCGGAGGTCTTCCTCGCCGTAGAGCACGCTGGCATTGCCGGCGATGATGCCGTCAACGATGGCATCCTGCACATAGCCGTCCA
>CALFNJ010000733.1 GCA_937902865.1 uncultured Opitutaceae bacterium | reverse complement strand
ACCTACTCCGCCTAAGGTGGGGGGCGTTATCCCTAACGCGCCGTTTTCGCTCAGCCAGTCGTCAAACGCGGATAACAGTTTCGGCGCGTTAGGGATAACGCGCCCCACCCAGCCGCCTCACGGCGGCAGTCGATCCTTGCGGGCCCGCGCGCTCCAGCACACTGCCGGCTCCAAATGAAAATGACGCCTTCGCCGATCTTTCGCCCCGCGTTGCTCGCGCTCGCCATGGGTTCGCTCCTTCCCGGTCCATCATTGACCGCCGCTGACGAGCCAGCGGGTGCGACGATCTCATTGGCGCCGATGAACGTGTCGGCACCAGCGCCCCTGGTTAAAGTCGCCGAATTAAAAATGAAGCAGAAGCGCTTTGCCCCGGCGGCGGTGGCAGACGAACGCTTCATTTTCATCATGGGTGGCGCAGATGCCGGAGGCGGACTGCTCACCACCATCGAGCGTTTCGATACCGAGACGAATACGTCGGAGGATTTCGCCACGCTGCAGCAAGGTCGGATCTGGCATCAAGCCGTGCTTCATGCCGGAAAAATCTACGTCCTGGGCGGAAGCCGATTGGGCCCAACGGCGGAAGCTTCTGCCACCGTCACGGACACGCTCCGCGCCAACGCCGCAGAACGAGCCGCGTTCAACCTGTACGGCGCCGATCCCGGTCCCAGTGCTGGGACCACACCGGAAGACTCCATGGAGAGGGTCGATCTTGCCACGCGGAAGGTCTCGCCCTTGCCCGCGATGCCGGAGCCGAGATCGCAATTTGGCTGCGCCGTTCTGAACGACGAACTCTACGTGGTCGGCGGCCAGAGAATCCATGCGGGCCGGCGCTCCTGGACCAATACCGTGCTGATCTATTCGTTTGCCACGGGCAAATGGCGCGACGGTGTCCCGATGCCGACGCCGCGCGGAACCGATCTCGCTGTGGTCGACGGCCCCTTTCTGGTCGCCGCGGGCGGCTACAACGGATCGACCAGCCTCAGAAACGTGGAAGCCTTCAACCCGCGGAATAATTCCTGGATTCTGCTCCCCGCACTTGCCCAAGCGAGCAGCGCCCATTCCACGGCCTTTCTTGGCCACTATCTCTATCTCTTCGGGAATTTTTCCGCCCCTGAAGAGCTCACGGCCTACGACCTCAATACCAAGACCTCCCAAACCTACACCTTGAGCTATACGCCCGCGAGAAACACCGCCTGTGTGGTGGTCGGAAAGAAGATCTACGTGATTGGCGGCAAGTCGTACAAGCAGTCCGAGCCGCTCGACCGCATCCAGGTCTTCGCACCGACCCCCAGGAAGTCTGAATAGAAGGCCGGAATCAGGCGTCGTCGCGCTCTTTCCCGGAACCCTCGGTCTCACTGCGAATCTCACTTCTTTCCGCTTTTCCGTCGCCCCCTGACTCCTGAACTTGCCTGTTTCCTCTTAATCCTCTTATTCAGCCGCTCATGAATTTGCTCTCCAAGCGCCTCCTCGGCCTTCTGTTGCTCGCCGCCGGCCTGCTCGTCGCCGGCTGCTCGTCCGCTCCCCAGGGCACACAGCCGTGGAGCCGCCCGGCTTCCTGGGAAAACCAGATCCCGGGCATGAGCAACTCGCCGGGCATGGGACGCTGATCCCTCCCGCCATTCTTCTATTCTCGAAAATCCGGCTTCGGCCGGATTTTTTTGTGCCCACATGCCGGACTCCACCCCCAACGCGTCCCTCACCCCCCAGCCCGGGCATCTCTACGTCGTCGCGACGCCCATCGGCAACCTGGCCGACCTGACCGACCGGGCGCGCGCCATTCTCGGGGCCGTCGATCTCGTCGCCTGCGAGGACACCCGCACCACCGGCACGCTCCTTTCCCGCCTCGGCCTGCGCCGGGATCTCGTCGCCTATCATGAACACAACGAGACCGAGGCCGCTGAGCGTCTCGCCGATCTGCTCGCCGCCGGCAAATCGGTCGCCGTGGTCAGCGACGCCGGCACCCCCGGATTGAGCGATCCCGGCTTCCGTCTCGTCCGCGCCTGCCGACGCCGGCAGCTCCCGGTCGTGCCCGTGCCCGGCCCCAGCGCGCTGACCGCCGTGCTCAGCGCCAGCGGACTTCCTTCCAACGGTTTTCTCTTCGTCGGTTTCCTGCCGCCGAAATCCGCCGCGCGGCTCGCGTTCTTCGAAAAGTACCGCGCGTTCGACTACACGCTCGCGCTCTACGAAAGCTGCCACCGCATCGACAAGGCCGTGGCGGAGCTTGTCGCCACGCTCGGCCCCGCGCGCGTGATCTGCGTGGCCAAGGAGGTCACCAAGCTGCACGAGACGTTTTTCGTCGGACCGGCCGGCGACGTGGAATCCCAGCTCGCCAAGGCCAGTCTCAAGGGCGAGTTCGTCGTCCTGATCGCGCCGGCGGACTTCGTCCTCTGACGCTCGGCCCTTTCCCATGTCGCTCGCCCCTGCCCCCGCCCGCGGCCAGCACCTTCCCGCGCTCGATGGCTTGCGCGGCCTGGCCGTGGCCCTCGTCGTCATCGGGCACTACTACGGCGAGGTCCCCTTCGACGAATCCCGGCACGGTCTCGTTTTTCTCCGCGATCTGAGCGCATTTTTTACCGGGGGCCTGGAGCTTTTCTTCGTCCTTTCGGGCTATCTGATCACCTCGATCCTGCTCGCCCGGCGCTCGTCGCCCAATCTCAACCGGGTTTTCTATACCCGGCGTCTCTGCCGGACGGTGCCCGCCTACCTGCTCCTGCTGCTCGCTTTCCTGCTCCTGCGTCCGCTCGTCCCGCTGGACACCCCGTGGACTGCGCCGGAATTCGACGGCCCGGTGCCGTGGTGGAGCTATGCGCTGATGGTGCAAAATGTGTTCATGGCGACGCTGCGCGACATCGGCCCCTGGTGGCTGGTCGTCACCTGGTCGCTCGCGGTCGAGGAACAGTTTTACGCGTTTATGCCCTGGCTCGTGCGTTTCAGCCGCCCGGCCCTGCTGCCGGTGCTCGCGGCGCTCAGCGTCCTCCTGTGCCCCTGGCTGCGCTGGTTTTTTATCGAGCATGCCGGCAATCCCTTCGCGGCGCTTTACCTGCTGCCGTCGCGCATGGATGCACTGCTTGTCGGTGCCGGGCTCGCCGTCCTCACCACGACGCCCGCCGCCCGGGACTGGCTCGGCCGACAGCGGGCCTGGCGGCGCGGCGGACTGTTCCTGTTCGGCGTGTTTTATCTCGGCGGGCCTTTCCTGCTGGTTTCGGCTGCCGCGCGCATCACCGCCAGCACGTTGCTCGGACTCGGTTTCGGCTCTCTCCTGACCGAGGTCCTGCTCGAACCGGAATCGTGGCTCTGCGGCATCCTGGAAAATCCCGCGCTGCTCTTTCTCGGCGGAATTTCCTATTCTCTCTACCTGTTTCACCTCCCCGTGCTCTATACCGTCCATGCCCTGTTCTCCGGCCGGCAGCCGCTCCACCGGAGCGCGGGCGGCTGGGCCGCCACCGGGCTGAGCCTCGCGCTCTCCCTGCTCTGCGCCACGCTCGCGCGACGCTGGGTGGAATTGCCGTTCATCCGCTTGGGCCGCAAATGGGAATACCTCCCCGGCCAGCCTTCTTCCTGACTGACATGTCCGCCACCGCCTCCTCCGTCGCCGTTGTCGATATCGGCAGCAACTCCATCAAGCTGCTCGTCGCCGCCCGCAGCCCGGAGGGAACGCTCGCCACTCGCCAGTCCCGCACGATCGACGCGCGCATCAGCGCCGGCATCAGCCGCGCTGCGCCGCGACTGACCGAGGAAGGCATGAGCCGCGGTCTCGAGGCCATCCAGGCGCTGCTCGCCGATGCCGCGCCATTTTCCCCCGAGCGGTGGGCGCTGGTCGCCACGAGCGCCGTGCGCGACGCGCAGAATGGAAACGAATTCCGCGAACGGGTGCGTGCCGTCACCGGCCATGCCATCCGGATTCTCTCCGGCGACGAGGAGGCCAATCTCATCGGCCGCGGCCTGACGTGCGATCCCGCCCTCGCCAACCTGCGCGATTTCTACGTCTTCGATCTCGGCGGCGGCAGCCTCGAATGTCTGCGCTTCGCCGATCGTCAGATCCAGCAGGCCGTGAGCCTGCAGCTCGGCTGCGTGCGGATGACCGAACGTTTCATCACCGACGTTTCCGCCCCGCTCGTGCAGTCCGAAGGCACCGCTCTCGCTTTGCATGTCCTCGCCGAGCTGAAGCGCAGCGGCTTCCGCTGCCCGCTCGCGACGCCCGCCGCCGTTTTCACCGGTGGCACCGTCACCACCGTGCGCTCCATCAAGGGCGCCCTGCACGGCGTGCCCATGGAAGATACGCCGGCAACGATCGCCACCGAGTCCCTCGCCCACCTGCTCGACGAACTGGCGCCGCTCTCGCTCGCGCAGCGCCGGGCCGTTCCCGGCCTCCCGCCCGGCCGCGCCGACGTCTTTCCCGCCGCCCTGATCACGCTGCTCAGCGTGGCCGACTACGCGCAGATCACCTCCTTCCACCACTCCCTCTACAACCTGCGCTGGGGACTCGCCGCCGAAGCACTCGCTTAATTGCGGCATGCGGATTGCGGACTGTGGATTTTCCGAGCCTCCGGGATGAATTCCGAAGCCATAAAGCTATGAACCATTCCTGGCTTCCTGGCTTCTGAATTCAAAACGCTGCCTCATCCGGTCTCTGCGCCCCCGCGCCTCTGCGCGAAACGGATCGGAAAGATTTTCTGAATCTGCCGCAACCGTAGGGCGAGGCGTCCCCGCCGAGCCGTAGGCCAGGTCTTCGACCTGGCCGGGCGGGTCGGAGACACGCCCTGCTGCCGCGGCTCACCGGGACGATTCGCCCTACCTTGGAATCGCCGAGCGCTATTCGCGCTCGTGCGCGATGGGAGCCATGACCGTCATCTTGCGCGACTTCACCGTCTTCGTCGCCGCCTGCTTCTTCGTCTTGGCCAGCGCGCGGCTGGCCTTGCGCAACTGCTGGAGCTGTTCCTCGAAGTCCTTCGGCAGCGGCGCGCGGAGATCCAGCGTCTTGCCCGAGATCGGATGGGTGAAGATCAAATGCTCCGCATGCAGCATCACCCGCTTCGGCGGATGCGTCAGCCGCGGATCCGGTTTCCAGCCGTAGACAACATCGCCGAGGATCACGTGACCGAGCGATTTGAGATGCACGCGGATCTGGTGCGTGCGTCCGGTGTGAATCAGACAGCGCATCAGCGTGGCCAGGTCGCCGAAACGTTCGACCACTTCCCAATCCGTGTGCGCGTCGCGGCCACCCTGCTCCTCCTCCACCACGGTCATCTTGTGCCGCTGCTGCTTGTTGCGTCCGATCGGCTTGCGGATGCTTCCGCTCAGCAGTCCCGGCGCGCCCGCGACGAGCGCGAGATATTCCTTCTGCAGGCTGCGTTCGGAAAACTGTTCCGACAGGCCCCGATGGGCCGCGTCGTTCTTCGCCACGAGAATGATTCCCGACGTCTCCCGGTCGAGCCGGTGCACGATGCCCGGCCGCTCGACGCCGCCGATCCCGCTGAGCCCGCCCTTGCAATGGGCCAGCAACGCGTGGACCAGCGTGTCCTCGATCGTGCCGGCGCCCGGGTGCACGACCATGCCCGCCGGCTTGTTCACCGCCAGCATCTGCCGGTCCTCGTAAATCACTTCGAGCGGGATCTTCACCGCC
>CALFNJ010000732.1 GCA_937902865.1 uncultured Opitutaceae bacterium | reverse complement strand
GCGTCACCGGATCAGCGCCGTCCGTTCGCTGCCAGAGGGCGAGTCCGCCGCCGGCGAATTCCCCAAGACGCTCGTGCCCCTCCGGAGCCGGCTCCTCCGCCGCCACCAGGAGCAGCGTCGGCCGAAAGGCCGCCACGATCCTCGCCCGCGCCTCGGCCGTCGGTTCGCCCAGGCCCAGCGGCACGCCTTCCGCCAGGCACGCGAGATAGGCCGCGACCATCGCCGCGCTGTTCGGCGAAAACAAAAATGCCAGCGCCGGCCGCCGGACCCGTCGCAACAGCTCGCGGTTCTTCCCCACCCAGCTCCCGAGCTCCGCGTAACTCAACGCCGGCCCGGTCTCCTCGGAGAAAAGGGCGATGCCCGGACGGCCGAAATCGCTCATGGGAGAAATCACCAAACCCAATCCACAAACGCCAAATTCCCGGCAACTCCAAGCACCGACGGGGGGCAAGTAACAAGTAACAGGGACCAAGTACCAAGAGCCAAGCCCGGCATCATCTGCAGGCGTCCGATATCTGCCAGCGCATCTCCCAAAGTGTCATCTTTGTCCCTTTTGAACCTTTGGGATCTGGCCCTTGGGATTTGTTTCAGACCCTTGGGGCCTGAAGCCTTGTTACTTGTCACCTGCCACTTGTTACTTGTGCTGAAACGCGCCCCGCGCGTTTCAGCATGCCATGCTGCCATCGACGCCCAGGATCTGGCCCGTGATGTAAGCCGCGTCGTCCGAGGCGAGGAAGATCACCGCCCGCGCCACGTCGGCCGGCTGCCCGATGCGGCCGAGGCGGACCCCGGCGACCGTGCGGGTCACGACTTCGGCGGGGAACTGCCGGGTCATGTCCGTCTCCACAAAGCCCGGCGCCACCGCGTTTACGCGGATTTTCTGCGGTGCGAGCTCTTTCGCCGCCGCACGCGTGAAGCCCACGAGCGCCGCCTTGCTCGCGCCATAGGCCGCGAGGCCGTCGACGCCCTGCGTGCCCGCGATCGACGCGAGATTCACGATCGAGCCGCCCTTCCCCTTCGGAAAGAGCCGGATCGCGTACTGGGTCAAATTTATCACCGCGAGCACGTTCACCTCGAACATGCGCCGCGCGTCTTCCATCCGCACCATCCCCAGTTTTCCGGGGACCAGGACGCCGGCGTTGTTCACCAAAACGTCGAGCCCGCCGAACTTCGCGCGGCAGAGCTGGAGCAGCGCCTTCGCCTGCGCGTCATCCGTCACGTCTCCGGTCAAAGCCTCCGCCGCCTGACCCGCCGCACGGAGCCGCTCCGCGAGCGCCTGCACGCCGGCCGTGCGCGCGGACAGCACCACCTTCGCGCCGGCGCGCGCGAACTCCTCCGCCAACGTCGCGCCGATACCGCGGCTGGCGCCAGTGATGAGAACGGTTTTTCCCGCGACGCTCATGCGCGATGGACACCGTGCTTCCGCAGCAACTGGCGCGCGGCCGCGACGGAGCTCAGTCCGAGGATTTCATCCGTGTCCAGCATCACGCCGAACTCCGCCTCGATCGCCGCGACCAGCGCCATGTGGCCGACCGAATCCCACTGCTTGATGCCGGTATAGACGAGGTCGTCCTTCACCTGGTCGGGACTCAAGCCGAACGTTTCCACAAAACATTTCTTCAGGCGGGCTTCGTCGTCCATGAGAGGGTCGCCCGACTCTCGACACGACCCCCGCCGGGTCAAGTGTTTGCGCCGCCCGTCGGCAGCCGGAGACGAACTCCGGAATTTCACCACAGAGGCACGGAGGCACAGAGAAATTCCGATCGGGATTCCGTGGCTCGATCTCGGTGCCTCCGTGCCTCTGTGGTGAAATTCCGAAACCGGCCGGCTGCCAGCGCAGCATCAGAGAACCGGACTTACTTCCGTTCCAGTTCCTCGACGCGGGCCTTGAGCGCCGCGATTTCTCCGAGGAGCGAGTCTTTTACTTTCAGGAAATCATGGAGCTCGCGGAAAGGCTTGTGCACGGTCCGGTCGGGCAGGTCCTCGTAAACGACGCTCATCGGCGCGACCACGCATTTGTTGCCGATCGTCACGCCGGGCATGATCACCACCGGTCCGCCGATGAAGCAGTTGCTGCCGATTTTCGTCGGCTTGCGCATGATGTGCTTCGAATGCTCCCGCGTGTTGATGCCGCGGATGTTCAGATTCATGCTGTCGTGCGACCAGATCAGGGTGTTCAGGCCGATCGACACGTTGTCGCCAATCTCCAGCCCGCCCTGCGCGTCGAGCACCGCGCCCTCGCCGATCCAGCAGTTGATCCCGATCTTCAGCTTTTTCGGAGAGATGATCTTGGCCCGCTCCCGCATCCGGCAGCCCTCGGGCAGCCCGAAGTAACGCGCCCGCTCCACGTCGCTCATGCACTCGGTGGCGTGGTAGTCGAGGATCTGCTGCCGGATCTCGAACGGCGTCGATTCGGCAAAATAGCCCGGCAACTGGGGTTCGCGTGGCTCGCTCATGCGTGCGGCAGATTCCTAGGACACGCCTCCCGGCATGCAACATCGATCTACCCGGATGATCACCACGAAACACACGAATCACACGAAACCACCGATCCTTCGAAATGAAATGCCAACGGAACACACGGCCCACACCGAAAGAGAATTCTGAATTCCGTGTGGTCCGTGTTCCGTGAGCCACTCCGGTTTTCGTGTCTTTTGTGTCTTTCGTGGTGAACCAGTCAGGCGAGCGCTTCGCGCAGCGCGGCGGCCACGCGCTCCTGATCGGCGTCGGTCATGTCGTGGTAAAGCGGAAGGATGATCGCGCCGTCCTGCGCCCGTTCGCTTTCCACCAGCGAACCGCCCGCCCGCCAGGGCGCGGTCGCGTACGCGGGCTCGCGGTGGGAGCACATGACGCCACGCCGCGTCGAGATGCCGCGGTCCAGCATTGCCTGCATGACCGCCCGCTGCGACGCGCCGTTGGGCAGCCGCACGCAATAGCTCTGCCAGTTCGCACGCGCCCAGTCCGGCTCCGCCGGCAGGCCCAGGCCGGCCACGCTCGACAGCAGTTGCCGATAGCGCGCGGCCTGGGTCCGCCGGCGCTCAATCATCGCCGGCAGGCGCTTCAGCTGCTCCCGGCCCATCGCGGCCTGCACGTCCGTCAGCCGATAATTGAAACCGACTTCGACGTAATCCTCGAACACCACCTGCGCCGAGCCGTGCCGCACCGTGTCCGGCACGCTCATGCCGTGCTGCCGCCAGAGGCGGAATTTCCGGTCCCACTCGGGGTTCGCCGTCGTGAGCATGCCGCCGTCGCCGGTCGACACGAGTTTGCGGGGATGAAAGGAAAAGCAGGCGACGTCGCCGTACGGCGCGCCGATCTTCTGCCAGCGGCCGTCGCGCCGGATCTCGCTGCCGATCGCGCAGGCGGCGTCCTCGATCACCGGCAGCCCGCGCGGGCGGGCGAAGTCCACGATCGCGCGCAGGTCGCACGGCAGGCCGATCTGGTGCACCGCGAGCACGGCGCGCGTCCGCGGGGAAACCGCCGCAGCCAGCGCGCGCGGGTCGAGATTATAGGTGTCCCGCTCGATATCCACGAACACCGGGACCGCGCCGCAGTGGCGGATCGCGTTCGCGGTCGCGATGAAGGAGTGGCTCGCCGTGATCACCTCGTCACCCGGACCGACGCCCGCCGCCAGAAGCGCGAGGTGCAGCGCGGTGGTGCAATTGGACACGGCGCACGCGTACGGCGCTTCCACCGCGGCGGCGAACTCGCGCTCGAAGGCCGCGACCTCCGGGCCCTGCGTGACCCAGCCGGAAAGGATCGCCCGCGAGGCGGCGTCCGCTTCGGGCTGGCCCATCCAGGGCTTGGCGACGGGAATGGTCGGGGGCTTCATCGCGTTCACGTCTCCCAGTTCTTCAGCTTGATCTGGCCCAGCGCGGCCGGATTTTCCCGGTAAAGTTTCCGGAAGTGCTCCAGCGTGTGGCCGATGCCTTCACGCAGCGTGGTCCTGGGTTTGAAGCCGATCGTCTTTTTCAGCTTCGAGGTGTCGACCCACAGCTTCGGCACGTCGGCCGGACGCGGCGCCTCGAACACCGGCTGGAGATCGTTCCGCCCCATCGCCTCGAGCACCGTCCGCGCCAGCACGTCGATCCGCATCTCCTCGCCGTAGCCGAGATTCACCACCTCGCCCACCAGCGCGTCCGTCGCGGCGATGCGCGCGAGCGTCTCGGCGCAGTCCTTGACGTAGAGAAAATCCCGGGTGTGCCCGCCGTCGCCGAAGATCACCGGCGGCTGCCCCGCCAGCGCACGGAGGATGAAGCGGGGAATGACCTCGCCCGAGTCGCCCTCGAAATGCGAGCGCGGGCCGTAGTTGTTGAACGGCCGGACGCACACCACCGGCAGCTGATAGCACTCGAAATAGGATCGCGCGTAATGCTCCCCGGCGAGCTTGCTGCTGCCGTAGACGGTCAGCGGCCAGGGCGTGCAGTTTTCCGTGATCGGGAACTCGCGGGCGCGGCCGTAGATCTCCGAGGTCGAGACATACAGGAACCGGCGCACTTTCGCGGCCCGCGCCGCCTCGAGCAGATTCAGGGTGCCGAGCGCGTTCACCTGATGGTTCTCCACCGGGCTGTGCAGCGAGTGCCGCACGCCGAGGCAGGCGAGATGATAGACCGTGTCGATGCCGCGCAGGGCCCGCTGGCAGGTGGCCGGATCGACGATGTCGCCTTCGATCACCTCGACCCGCTCCGCGCCGGGGAAAAGGAGATTCTCCCGTCGGCCGTTGCGAAAATTGTCGAGGACCACGACGCGGACTCCGCTCCCCACCAGATGCTCGACGAGATGCGAGCCGATGAACCCGGCCCCACCCGTGACCAGCGCTGTGCCCGGGGCGCTCATGCTCCGAAAAACGCCCGCACTTCGCGCGCCACGTGCTCGACCTGCGCATCGGGGAGCTCCGGATAGATCGGCAGGCTCAGGCATTCGCGCGCCGCGGCTTCCGTGACCGGGAAGTCGCCCGCGCGGTAACCGAGGTCGGCGTAGCACTTCTGCAGGTGCAGCGGATGCGGATAATGCAGCCCGGTGCCGATGCCCTGCTTTTCCAGATGGGCGCGCAGTTCATCGCGGCGCGCATGGCGAACCACATAGAGATGCCAGGCGCCCTCGCAGCCGGACAGTTCCGTCTGCAGCTTCACCGGCGAACCCTTCAGCAGCTCGGTGTAGCGCCGGGCGATCCGCCGCCGGGCCGCGGTCCACGCCGCGAGATGCTTCAGCTTCACGTCGAGCACCGCGCCCTGGATTCCTTCCATCCGGTAATTGTAGCCGATTTCGTCGTGGTAGTACCGGGTGCGCGAGCCGTGCTCGCGGAGCGCGCGCGCGCGCTCGGCCAGCGCCGCATCCGCCATGATCAGCGCGCCGGCCTCGCCGCACGCGCCGAGATTTTTTCCGGGATAAAAACTGAAACCCGCCACCGCGCCGACGGTGCCGACCGGCTGACCGCGATACGTGGCGCCGTGGGCCTGCGCCGCGTCCTCCACCAGGTGCAGGCCGTGTTTTTTCGCCAGGGCCGCCAGCGGCGCGAGATCGCAGGACTGGCCGTAAAGGTGCACCGGCATGATCGCCTTCGTGCGCGGCGTGATCGCCCGTTCGACCTTGGCCGGATCGAGGTTGCAGGTCGCGTCGTCGATGTCGACGTACACGGGTTTCGCCCCGACGTAGGAGATCGCCCAGCTGGTCGCCACGAAAGTGAACGGCGTCGTGATGACCTCGTCGCCCGGCTTCAGATCGAGCAGCAGGAGGCCGACGTGCAGCGCCGAAGTCCCGCTGTTGAAACCGACCGCGTGCGCCGCGCCGCTGAACTTCGCGAAGTCGCGCTCGAACGCGGCGACGTCCGGCCCGAGACAGAACGAGCACTGGTCGAGCGTGCGCGCGATCGCGGCGTCGAGTTCGGGACGCAGCGCCCGGATCTGGGCCTGCAGGTCGAAATACGGGACTTTCATGCTCATGCGAGATCGGGAGCTTTCTTGCGCAACACACGCGCGGGGTTGCCGGCGACCACCGCGCCGGGAGGAACGTCCTTCGTCACCACGCTGCCGGCGCCGACAAGCGCACCGGCACCGACGGTCACTCCGCAGAGCACCGTGACGGAGCTGCCGATTGACGCGCCGCGGCAGACTTTCGTCGGCTCGCACTTCCAGTCGGCCTCGGTCTGCAGCCGGCCGGCGGCCGTCGCGCGCGGGAAGCGGTCATTGATGAAGGTCACGTTGTGGCCGATGAACACGTCGTCCTCGATCTCCACGCCCTCGCAGATGAAACTGTGGCTCGAGATCTTGCAGTTCCGGCCGATGCGCGCGTTCTTCTGCACCTCGACGAACGTGCCGATCTTGGTGTTGTCCCCGATCGTGCAGCCGTAGGCGTTGACGAAGTTGAAGATCTTCACGTCCTGGCCGACCGTCACGTTGACGAGCAGGCGGCGGGGCTCGTCCTGATTGAGCA
>CALFNJ010000731.1 GCA_937902865.1 uncultured Opitutaceae bacterium | reverse complement strand
GTCATGTCGGCATCGAGGCGCACATCCGCCATGCCCGGATGCACAAGCACAATCTGGCGGGTGCTCGCCCCGCCGATGATTTCATTGTGCTGCACTTCGAGCACATACGCGGCGATCGACCGGGCGCGGCGAAAACTCAGGATCGAGTCGATGACGCCGACCGAGCCGACCTGCTCCAGGATGAAACGACCGTTGCCGACGCCGAAGATGCGGTTCACGGGCTTGCCAGCCTGGGGTTTACCATCGCTGAGATCGGTCGAGGCCAGCGCGTAGCCAACATCATCCGTCGCCGGGAAAAACTGCACCAGCCCGAGAGTCTTCGGAAAGGGATCGACCTCGTCGGGAATCACGGCGCCGCTGCTGGCGTCATAGATGCGAAACCACGGCTCTTTCGGCGTCGAAAACACTTTTGACATGTCGAGCTTGCCATCCGCCTTGATCGGCCGCTCGCGACGCGCGAACACGACGCTGCCGTCGGCGAGAAACTCCGGCGCGGCCTCGGCGTGTCCGGGAGTGGAAGTGATCCGCTTTTCGCCGGAATCGTCGACGCCGAGCGTCCAGAGATCCGTGTTCGCCTCGCCGGCCTTCTGTCGGCTGAAGACCAGTTTCTTGCCGTCAAAGCTGAACCGCGGCCGCATGGCGCCTTCACCGCTGATGAGGATGTTGGCGTTGCGGCCGTCGAGCGTGTTGGTCCAAAGCTCTTTATTGTTCACGACGTACACGACCTTCTTCCCGTCCGGGCTGAAGCTCGGCTGGGACCAGTTGACCTGCTGCGCGGAGAAAACGGGCGCGGTCACCGCGACCGTGAGGAGGAACGAAACGAGGAGAGAACGGGAGGGAGGTTGAAGCATGGGGGAAACAAAGAAGCCTTCTGACTAGAAGGCGGAAAACGAACCGCCAACCGCAAATATGCCTGATCGATCCTTTCACCACAGAGGCACAGAGACACCGAGAAATTTTCTGAATGTAGGGGCGTTCCTTGCGGACGCCCTTTTCAGCGCCGAATCCCAGACGGGCGTCCACAAGGAATGCCCCTGCGTCAATCAGATCGGCCTCTGCGCCTCCGTGCCTCTGTGGTGAAAGGATTGGGTGTCTGCCATTTTCCTCCTGATGCCGCGCTTGCGCTCGCGAGGCGCGGAGCCTTAGTCATGGGACCCTCTTCCCTCTTCATGCCCACCACCGTCTTCACCATCGCCAACCAAAAGGGCGGCGTCGGCAAAACCACCACCGCCGTCAACCTCGGCGCCGCGCTGGCGGACAAGAAAATCCACACGCTCATCGTCGATCTCGACCCGCAGGCGAACGCCACCAGCGCGCTCGGCGTCGAGAAGCAGGCCGGCCGGAGCCTCTATGGTCCGCTCCGCGGTGAAGGCTCGGCCCTCGAGATGATCACCCCGACCGCCTACGAGCACCTGGCGGTGATCCCGAGCGAAGAGGACCTCGCCGCCGCCGAGATCGAGCTGGCGCAGGGCGAGAATTACCTCGCCCGCCTGCGCGGCGTCCTCGAGTCGGTGCGCGCCTCCAACGGCTATCGTGCCATCATCATCGATTGCCCGCCCGCGCTCGGCATGCTCTCGATGAACAGCCTCGCGGCTGCCGACTACCTGCTGATCACGCTGCAGTGCGAATACATGGCGCTGGAAGGGCTCGGCCAGATCCTGCGCAACGTCGACCGCCTGAAGTCGGCGAACATCAACCCGGCGCTCGAGCTCGGCGGCGTGGTCATGACGATGTTCGACATGCGCACGAACCTCTCGCGCCAGGTCGTCGACGAGGTGAAGAAGCATCTTCCCGACAAGATCTTCAGCTCCGTCATCCCCCGCACCGTGCGCCTCAGCGAGGCGCCGAGCTTCGGCAAGACGATCTTCGCCTACGACCCGCTCAGCCCCGGCGCCTCCGCCTACAAGGCGCTCGCGAAGGAAGTGATCGAGCGGTTCGGGTTGGCGCAGAAGTAGGAGAAAAAAGGAGCGAGCAGCGGGTAGTGGGTAGCGAGTAGATCGAACCCAGTGGCTGCGCTCGAGCCTCCAGCGAAGGTTGGCTTCTCAGGTGGCTGATCGGCAGTGTCCTCACCCGCCGGGAAGCGAACGACGTTCTCTTTCCGCTTTCTCACTCTCTTCCCTCGGCAAGAAAGGTAGGGCGAGGCGTCCCCGCCGAGCCGTCGGCCACGTCTTCGACCTGGCCGAGCGTGCGGGCGGGTCGGAGACCCGCCCTCCTTCGGACGGCTCACCGGGACGGTTCGCCCTACCCCGAATCAGGAGGCGATGGAAAAAGAGAACGGTCGCCCGTCCCGACCTTCGCGGCTTCGCGTGAGCCCGATCGAAGGGCTTGCTTCCGTTCCTGATTTCGTGAGTTCCAGATAAAAACAATCCCCGCGAGAAAGAAACCGTCCAAATCAGGATAAGATCCCTTTGATCCCACGCTTGCGCTACTCGCCACCCGCTACTCACTACTCGCTACTTCCTTTCTCGTGATCGCCGCCATCGACAAATACCGGCATGCCTTCCTGCTCGGGCTGCAGAGCAACATCGTCTATCGCTGGAATTTTCTCATCCGCGCGTTCTTCTCGTTTTTCCAGCTGGTGATCGTGTTCATCCTCTGGGGCGCGGTCTATGCGAACAACGGGACGATCGGCGGCTTCGGGCTCGCGGCGACGATCACCTACTTCGTCGTGCTGATCGTGCTGCAGTTCTTCATCGGCGCGTTCAACGAGGACTACCAGATCAGCGAGGAAATCCGGAACGGCCTGATCA
>CALFNJ010000730.1 GCA_937902865.1 uncultured Opitutaceae bacterium | reverse complement strand
TGCAAGCCGCCCGCGACCGCGCCGAGTTGGAAGATCGGCAGGAACATCGCCATGACGATGCCACCAACCACCACGCCAAGGAAAACGATCAGCATCGGCTCGATCAGCGAAGTGAGCGCCCCGACCGTCGCCTCGCACTCCACATCGTAGAAGTCGGCGATCTTGTTCATCATGCCGTCGACGTTACCCGTCGACTCGCCCGCCTTCACCATGTGCTTCATCATCGGCGGGAAAAAAGCATTGGCCGCCAGCACCTCGGAAACCTGTCCACCCTGGCTGACGTGCTTGCTGATCTCCACGCAGGCGTCCTCGATCTGCACCTTGCCGCTGGCTGACGCGACGATCTCGAGCGTGCGCAGGATGGGAACGCCCGAACGGATGAGTGTGGCGTACGTGCGGCAGAAACGGGACAGCGCGATCTTGTGGATCAGGTTGCCGAAGATCGGCGCCTTGACGAGGCCCTCGTCCTTGAGCCGCCGGCCCCGCGGCGTGGAGATGAATTTGTTGACCGCCCAATAGACGCCGTAGCCCGCGATCAGGAGGTGGAAGAAATAATGTTTCAGGAAATTGCTCAGATCGATGAGCATCTGCGTCGGCGCCGGCAGCTTGGCACCGAAGTCCTTGAACATGTCGGCGAAGACCGGGATGACGAAGATCAGCAGTACGTTGACCAGCGCGACGGCGAGGCCGATGACGGCGATCGGATAGGTCATCGCCGACTTCACCTTCTTCGTCAGCTTGACGCTCGACTCAAAGTAACCCGCGACCTTCGCGAGAATTTCGGAGAGCGCGCCGGACGCTTCACCGGCCTCCACCATGGAGATGAACAGCGAAGGAAAGCTCCTCGGGAATTTTTTAACCGCCGTGGAGAACGAGTTACCGGAGGAAATATCCAGGCGGACATCGCGGATGATAATCCGGAAGCACGGATCCTCCGTCTGGTCCTGTAACGCCTCCAAGCACTGCACCAAGGGCAGGCCGGCATTGAGCAGCGAGGCCAACTGCTGCGTGAACAGGGCGAGTTCGCCGAGCGGCAGCTTGTAATTCTTGGCTTTCTTCTCGAGGGACTTTTGCTTCGCCAGCGCCTGCGCCGCCTTCACGTTCGGACGATTTTGCCCGGCGGCCTCGGGCCGCAGAGCTCGGGTCGAGGTCGACGACGCTGAGGAACTTAGAAAGGCCATAAAGCGCAGCAAAAGGAACCGGCCTCCGTGCGGCAACCCATTAAAGGATTTTCCCGGGTAAAAAACTTCCGACAATTCCGAGGGGAATCTTCGTCTTTTCCCGTCGTTCGAACCGAAGCTTGACGCGTCTTTCCAGTGCAGGAAGCTCCGGAGCCGCCCGCGGCTGTAGTTTAGTGGTAAAACCTCTGCCTTCCAAGCAGGTGTCGACAGTTCGATTCTGTCCAGCCGCACCAATCCATTTCGAGCAGGGAGGACGCCCTGTTTCCTGCGCGGAGAACGGCGCAACCGACCACTTTGCCAACCACGATGCAGAATTCTGCGGCCACCCACCGACCGGCCGTTCTGCTCATGGACAACGGCTCGCTCGCACCCGCTGCGACCCTTTGCCTGCGCGAAGCCGCCGCCCGCCTTGGCGCGGCGCTCCGGCAACCAGTCGAGGCGGTCTCACTTCTTCATTCCAACGCGATTCCTCCAGACCAACTCGCCGGCATTCCTGCTGAGACTCTCGAGGCAGCCCTGAAGCACCGTCTCAAGGATGGCAGGAGCGATTTTCTGGTCGTGCCTTTCTTTTTCGGACCCAGCCGAGCTCTATCGGATTACCTCCCCGCGCGGGTCGGCCAGCTGAAGGCGGAGCATCCCCAGCTTCGCGTGCGCGTAGCACCACCGCTGGTCGACCTGAACTCCCCACAGGATGAACGAATCGCCGCCATACTCGAGGACCGCGTGCGATCAGCCATGAGGCACTGCTCGGCGCCTCCCGCCGTGATGCTTGTCGACCACGGGAGTCCGACGCGAAACGTCACCGAAGTGCGCAATCACGTCGCACTTCAGTTGAAGGCCAGACTGGGTCCCGATGTGCAACAAGTGCTGGCCGCCTCCATGGAACGTCGACCTGGGGCGGACTACGCCTTTAACGAGCCTCTGCTCGAAAGCGTTTTGGGCCAG
>CALFNJ010000729.1 GCA_937902865.1 uncultured Opitutaceae bacterium | reverse complement strand
CCGGCGCTGCGGCGCGCGCCGCGGAATGCCGTCGAACTCCGCCACCAGCGCCCGGGCCGCCGGCTCCATCATCGCCGAATGATAGGCGTGCGAGGTCTGAAGTCGCGTGGCCGCCACGCCGCGCGCGGCGAGCTTGGCCTCGAGCGCCGCCACCGCGGCCTCCGGACCAGCAACGACCGTCTGGCTGGAGGAGTTGATCGCCGCCACGTCGAGACCCGCCGTCAGGAGCGCGCGAGTTTCCGATTCGTTGAGTCCAATCTCGAGGATCACGCCCGCCGGCTGCGCCGCCATCAGTCGGCCGCGCGCCGCGACGAGCCGCAGCGCTTCCTCGAGGGTGAACACGTCCGCGAGACACGCCGCCACCCATTCGCCGATGCTGTGGCCGAGCATCGCCTGCGGCGACACGCCCCAGGATTCCCAGAGCTTCGCCAATGCGTAGCTGAGCGTGAACAGCACCGGCTGCGCGACGTCGGTTCGCGCCAGCCGCGCCGCGTCGACCTTCGCATCGGTCAGCAGCTCGCGCACGTCGAACTCCACGAGCGTCCGCAAAACCTCCGCGCAGTGATCCACTTCGGCGCGAAACACTGGCTCGGTCCGATACAGGTCCACGCCCATGCCGGAATACTGCGTTCCCTGCCCCGGAAACAAAAACGCCACGCGCCGCGGCCGCTCGGCAGCAAACGTGACTTCGCTTTTTTCCCGCAGCCGCGCCGCCGCCTCCGCTCCATCGCACGCCAGAACGAAGCGCCGATGCGGAAACGCCCGTCGGCCTGCCGCGAGCGTGTAGGCGACATCGCGCCATGCCACCAGGCCTTCCAACGGAGAGGTGGCCTTCAATGGGGACGCGACCTCCCGGTCGCGTTCGGACGGCGACCGGGAGGTCGCCGCCCCAGGGAAATCCGCCAAGAAATCCGCCAGATTCTGTGTGGCCCGCGCGAGGTCGGCTGCCGTCCGCGCCGATACCACGAGCAACTCCGGCATGTTTCCATTTTTCACCGCCGGCTCCGCGGCCGCCCCGGCCGCAATCACCGGCGGCTGCTCGATCACGACGTGCGCATTCGTGCCGCCGATGCCAAAGGAGCTCACGCCCGCGCGCCGGAGCGCGCCGTCAGCTGGCGTCCAGGTCTGCCGCTTCGCCGCGACGCGAAACGGGCTCGTGGCGAAATCGATCTGCGGATTGGGCGCGTCGAAATGCAGGCTCGCAGGAATCTCGCCGTGCTTCACCGCCAGCACCGCCTTGATCAGTCCGACGACGCCCGCCGCCGCATCGAGGTGGCCGAGATTGCTCTTCACCGAGCCGAGCGCGCAGAACTGGTTGCGCTCCGTGCTGCGCCGAAACGCGCGCGTGAGTGCCGCGACTTCGATCGGATCGCCCAGCGCCGTGCCCGTGCCGTGCGCCTCGACGTAGCCGATCTCGTCCGGCGTCACGCCCGCGACCGCGAGCGCCTCCGCGATCACCGTTTCCTGTCCCTCGATGCTCGGCGCGGTGTAACCTACCTTGCCCGCGCCGTCGTTGTTGATCGCCGAGCCGCGGATGATCGCGTGGATCGTGTCGCCGTCCGCCAGGGCGTCCTCCGCGCGCTTGAGCACCACCGCGCCCGCGCCGTTGCCGCCGATCGTGCCGGCGGCGTTCGCCGCGAACGGACGGCAATGTCCGTCCGGCGACAGAATCATGCCCTCCTGCCATTCATAACCTTCAGCCTGCGGGACGCGGATCGACACGCCGCCCGCGAGCGCCGCGTCGCACTCGCCGGCCAGCAGGCTCTGGACCGCCGCGTGCACGGCGACGAGCGAGGTCGAGCAGGCCGTCTGCACCGCGAGGCTCGGACCGCGGAGGTTGAGTTTGTAGGAGACGCGCGTCGCGAGGAAATCCTTGTCGTTCGCGATCATCACCTGGAAGCCGCCCGCGGACGCGACCGCCGCCGGATTCTTCACGATCTGCCGCAGCAGGTAGGTGTTGAGCCCGGCGCCGGCGAACACGCCGAACGCTCCCGGCACGGCGAGCGGGTCGTAGCCCGCGTGCTCGATCGCGGTCCATGCGCACTCGAGAAACACGCGCTGCTGCACATCGAGCAGCTCGGCCTCGCGCGGCGTGAAGCCGAAGAAGGCCGCGTCGAATCGGTCGGCGTCCGGCAGCACCGCGTTCGCCTTGACGTAATTCGGCTGCGCCAGCCGCGCCGCCTCAACGCCCGCGCGGCGCAATTCCTCGTCGGTGAAGAACGTCACCGCCTCGCGCCCGGCGCGCAGGTTCGCCCAGAACTCATCGACGTTGCGCGCGCCGGGCACGCGCACGGCGAGGCCGACGATGGCGATGTCGTTTGCCCGTAGCTCGCTCATCGCACGGCCTTCCCTTCCCGCGCCGCGCGGCGCAGCGAGCGCTGGTCCGTGAGCGCATCGCGCTTCGGCGTGGCGGCCGGAGCGGTGGACGTCGGCGTGTCCGCGGCCGCTTTCGTTCCTCCATTGGCCTTGTCCGCGCTCACGCCGTCGAGACGAGCCGCGAGCACGCGGATCGTGGGATACTGGAACAGCTCGAGCAGCGCGGGCGGATTCGGGAAGCGTGTCTGCAGGCGCGCATGGACCTGGCCAAGCTTGAGAGAGTGGCCGCCGAGATCGAAGAAGTTGTCCTCCACGCCGACGCGGTCGCGGCCGAGCGCCTCGCGCCAGAGGGTCGCGAGCAGTTGCTCCGTGGCGGATTCCGGCGCGACGAAGCGCACGCCGGATTCAACGTGGTCGCGCATCGGCGCAGGCAGCGCCTTGCGGTCGACCTTGCCATTGGGCGAAAGCGGGAGCGCTGGCAGCATGACGAAATCCGACGGCACCATGTAATCCGGCAAGCTGCCACGGAGCGCCCGGCGCAGATCCGCGGAAGAAAGGGCCGAGCCGTTCGCCGCCACGACATACGCGACGATCGCTTTTTCACCCGGACGATCCTCGCGCACGATCACCGTGGCTTCGCGCACGCCCGGCTCGCGGGCCAGGGCCGTCTCGATTTCGCCGAGCTCGATCCGGAAACCGCGCAGCTTCACCTGGTGGTCGAGCCGGCCGAGGTATTCGATCGCGCCGTCGGCCAGCCAGCGCGCGAGGTCGCCGGTCTTGTAGAGCCGCGCGCCCGGGGCGCCGAATGGATCCGGGATGAATTTCTCCGCCGTGAGCTCGGGGCGGCGATGATAACCGCGCGCCAGGCCGATCCCGCCGATGTGCAGCTCGCCCGCGACGCCCACCGGCACCGGCTGCAGCCGCGCGTCGAGCACGTGCATCTGCATGCGCGCGATCGGCCGGCCGATCGGCACGATCCGCCGGATGCTGCCGCGCTCGCATTTCCAAAAGGTGACGTCCACCGCCGCCTCGGTCGGACCGTAGAGATTGTGCAGCTCCGCGTGATGCCGCGCGAAGAAGCGCTCCTGCAGTTCGAACGGCAGCGCCTCGCCGCTGCAGAAGACCTGCCGCAGCGCCGGGCAGCGCGCGAGGCCGGGCTGCTCAACGAATACCTGCAGCATCGACGGCACGAAGTGCATCGTCGTCACGCGTTCGCGCGCGACGAGGTCCGCGAGATAGGCCGCGTCCTGGTGCCCGCCGGGTTTGGCGACGACGAGGCGCGCGCCCGCCAGCAGCGGCCAGAAAAATTCCCACACCGACACGTCGAAGCTGAACGGAGTTTTCTGCACCACCGTGTCCGTCGCGGTGAGCCGATAAGCGTCCTGCATCCAGAGCAGGCGGTTGACGATCGCGCGATGCGTGTTCGTCGCGCCCTTGGGCCGGCCGGTGGAGCCCGAGGTGTAGATCATGTACGCGAGGTGATCCGGCGTGACCGCGCTGGCGGGCGATGCCGCGGATTCGCGCGCGACCTCCGCCCAATCGGCATCGAGCCGCAGCGTTTTCACGCCGCTCGCCCGCAACTCGCCGGCGAACTTCTCCTGCGTGAGCACGAGCGAGACCGCGGAGTCCTCCGTCATGAACGCGAGGCGTTCGCGGGGATAGCCGGGATCGAGCGGCACGTAGGCGCCGCCGGACTTGAGAATGCCGAGCAGCGCGATCACGAGCTCGAGCGAGCGCTCCGCGCAGACGCCGACGAGCGTGTCCGGGCGCACCCCGGCACGCCGCAGCCAGTGCGCGAGCTGATTCGCGCGTGCGTCGAGCTGACGATAGCTGAGCATCTGTCCCTCGAACGTGAGCGCCGGAGCGTCCGGCGTGCGCGCCACCTGCTGCGCGATCAGCTCATGAAGACAAAACTGCTGCGGATAGTCCGCGGGCGTGTGATTCCAGGTCTGCACGACCAGGCAGCGCTCGGCCGCGTCCATCAGCGGCAGCTCGTCGATCCGCAGCGCCGGATCGGCGACAATCGCGTCGAGCAGCGTGGTGAAGCGCGTGGCGAACCGCGCCGCCGTCTCCGGCGTGAACAGCGCGGTGTTGTATTTCAGGCTGCCGCCGCGGTCCTCGAAGATTTCCAGCGTGAGCTCGAACTGGCCCTCCATCTGCGCGAGCGGAAACTCCGTCACGTCGAGGCCGCCCCACGCCCCGCGCGCGGAGGCGCCAGTGCCGGCTTTCAACGCATCGCCGCGCGCGTCGGTCTGCGGCGGCTTCTGAAACACGAACAGCGACTGGAACAGCGCCGGTCGGCTTGGATCGCGCGGCAGCTTCAGGCGCTCGACCAGCAGCGGCAGCGGCAGGTCCGCGTGGGCGAGCGCACCGAGGACGGTGCGTTTCACCTGCGCGAGGAAATCGGCGAAGGTCGCGCGGCCTGCGAGGCGCGCGCGGAGCGGCACCGGATTCACGAAGTAGCCGGCGACGCCGGAAAACTCGGGACGGCTGCGGCCGGAGGTCGGTGAGCCGACGATGATCTCCTCCTGGCCGGTGTGCCGGTGGAGGAACACCTGGAACGCCGCGAGCAGCACCGCGAAGGGCGTCGTGCCGTGGGCGCGGGCAACGCCGCGGAGCTTCTCCCACACGCCGGTCTCGAGCGCGAGCGGCGCTGAGGCGCCCTGCGGCGTGAGCACCGGCGGACGCGGGAAATCCGTGGGCAGCGCCAGCGGCGTCAATTCGCCCGCGAGTTCACGCTGCCAGAACGACCATAGCCGCTCACCCTCCGCACTGGCCAGCAGTTCGCGCTGCCAGCGGACAAAATCAGCATACGTGCCCGCGACCGACGGCAGCGTGTCCGCGCCCGCGAGAAGCTGGCGTAGTTCGTCGAGGAGCACCCAGTTCGTCCAGGCGTCGCCGACAATGTGGTGCACCCCGATCAGCAAAACCTGTTCGTCAGCGGCTGTGACAAAACGCGTGGCGCGAAACACGGCGCCGGCCCCGAGACGAAACGGCCGCTGATAATCCGCCGCCACCTCGCGCGCGAGCCGCTCGGCCGTCCAGCTGGACGCATCGATCTCGCGCAGCTCCGGCGTCGCCTCCGACGCGATCCGCATCACCGGCCGGCCGCCTTCGAGCGCGAAACTTGCGCGCAGCAGCGGATGGCGCGCGGCGAGCGTCGCGAGAATGCGCCGCAGTTTTTCCCGGTCGAGCGCACCGCGCAGCCGCAGCGCGACCGCGGTGTTGTAAGCCGAGCTGTCCGGCGCCGCCTGATGCAAAAACCACAGTGCCTCCTGCCCAGCCGAAAGTTCGAACGCTTGAGGTGGACCGCGACCTCCGGGCGCGGTTTGCCCGCTTTGGTCTCCGCTGGAGCCCAAGCCACCGTCGCCCGGAGGTCGACGGCCACCTTCATTCAAGCGCCCATCAATTATCTGCGCGATGGACGCCACCGTGCCGTTTTCGAGCAGGGCGACCAGCGGCACGTCGGCGTCCGTCGCGAGGCGCAGCCGGTTGCGCACGTCCACGGCCATGATCGAGTCGAAGCCCAGCGCGCTGAACGACTGGTTGGGATCGAGCTTTTCGGGCGCGAGGCGCAGCACGCGCGCGATTTCGCCGCGAACAAGTTCCGCAACGAGCCCAGCGTGATCGGCAACCGGAGCCTGCGCCAGACGTGCGCGAAATTCCCCGATCACATCGGTGCCCGTTTCACGGTTCGCCGGCACCAGCTCCGTCAGCAAGGCCGGCACACGCCCGCCAGGCAGCGACGCGAAGAACGTTTTCCACGTCACGGGCAGCACCACGGCCTGCGCGACGTTCGCGCTCAGCAGCCGCTCGAGCTCCGCAAAGCCGCGCGCTGGCGTGATCGCGCCGATGCCGCGCGCCGCGTAGCGATCGCCGAGGCCCGCCGCGAGTCCCACGGACCAGCCGCCCCAGTTCACGCTCAATGCCGCCTGCCCTTGCGCGCGCCGCGCCTGCGCCAGGCCGTCGAGATAGGCGTTGGCCGCAGCGTAATTCCCCTGCCCCGGCGTGCCGAAGACCGATGCCGTCGACGAGAATAGCACGAAGAAATCCAGATCGCCCGCGAGCTCGTGCAGATGACGCGCTCCGTCCGCCTTCGGGGCGAAGACCTGCGAGATCCGCTCTGACGTCAGCTGGCGCGCCGCCCCGTCCGCGGTTGCACCCGCCGCGTGCACGATGCCGCGCAAGGCCGGCAGCGTCGCAAGCAAGGCCGCGACCGTCTCACGCTGCGCCATATCGACGGCGCGCATCTCGACGCGCACGCCCGCCACCGTCCACTGCGCGATCCGCGCCTGCGCTGCGGCGTCCGGCGCCCGGCGGGCCACCAGCACCAGATGCTTCGCACCGCGGCTCACGAGCCAGTTCGCCGCCAGCAGACCCAGCGCGCCGAGGCCGCCGGTGACGAGGTACGTCGCGTCCGCGCGCAGCGCGATCGGCGCCATAGCCGTTGCCGGAAGTTCAAGCCGCCTCAGTCGCGCGGCATGGCGCACGCCGGCGCGCCACGCGGTTTGCGTCTCGGTGTCAGACGCGAGGCATTCACCGACGACCGCGTTCGCCGCGCTCACGTCATCGACGTCGAGCAGGCGCAGCGACCACTCCGGGTGTTCCTGCATGAGGACCCGGCCAAGTCCCCAAACGGCGGCCGCGTCCGGCGAAACCGATTCACCCTTCACGGCAACCGCGCCGCGCGTCACCAGCCAGACGGCCTCGGCCTTCGCGAGTCCGCGGGCCAGCGTGAGCAAAGGCTCCAAAGCGACCACGTTTGCGCCCACGACGCCGCGCCACGCGTCGCGCCGCGTCAGCGTTTCCGCCAGCGCCGCGGCCGCGATCGACGTGACCTGGGCTCCCGCCGTACGCAACCGGGCGGCAACGCCGTCGCGATCGTCCACGACGAGCCAGTCGCCGCTCAGCTTCGCTTGCGCCACCGCTCCGCGCGCCACGGGCCACGCGATTTCGTAAAGCCAGTCTCCGCCGCGCTGCACGACCCGACGCAGCGCTTCCGGCGTCGCGCGCTGGAGCACCAGATGGTCGAGCTGGGCGACGAGGCTACCGTCCTCGTTCCACAACGTGAGGTCAACGACCGCGCCCTCCGCCGTCGTCTTCACGCGCGCATGGCACCACACGCGATCGCCGGCGGCGGCGGCGCGCACCGTCCAATGCGCCGCCTGCATCGGCAGAAACACCTCTTCGGGTCCGTCAAACGCCGCGCCCGCGGCCTGGAAGCAGGCGTCGAGCAACACCGGGTGCAGGGCGTACGCTTCGGCCGCCGCCTCGCGTGGACGCACGATCTCCGCGACGACCTCGCCGTCGCCCCGCCACACGTTCGCCAGCGCGCGAAAGGCCGGGCCGTAGCCGAGACCGCGCGATCCGTAGGCTTGATAGATCGCCGCGATTTCCCGGGCCGTGGTGCAGCGGGAGCGCGCCGACGCAAGATCGTCGCGCGGCACCGTCTTCGCCGATTCGCGCACGATTTGCGCCGTCGCGTGGCGCCGCCAGCCGTCCTCATGACGCGCGAAAATCTCCACGCGCCCATCGGGTTTCACCACGGTCTGCAGCGCACTGGCTCGCGCCGCGTCCAGCACCAGCGCCTGTTCGATCGAAAATTCCCGGACCGCGAAATGATCATTTCCCGTCGCGCGGCCCGCGGCGTGCGCGATTTCCAGCCAGGCGGTGGCCGGCACGACCACGTGGTCAAAGACACGGTGATCGGCGAGCCACGCCGGCGCGAACGGCGCGAGCATCGCCTCGAAGCGGCGTTCCTCCGCGCCGGCGAGCGCCACCTCGCGGCCGAGGAGCGGATGAGCGTTCGCTCCGGCAGACGGCAGGGCACCGTAACTCGCCGGGCGCGGCAGCGAGAAACGCTCGCGCTTGAAGGGCGACGGCGGAGCGACCAGTCCGCGCGGATCGTTCGCCGCGCTGGCAACCGCGTTCGCCGCGGGCGCTTCCTCGAGCAGCACGTGGGCATTGGTGCCGCTGAACCCGAACGCGCTCACCGCCGCCAGCCGCGCCCGCGCGCCGCGCCGCCAGGGCTGGAGCGCCGTCGGGACACGCACCGGGAGGTTCGCCCAATCGATGTGCGGACTCGGTTTCGTGAAATTCAGGTGCGGCGGGATCGCCTCGTGGTGCAACGCGAGCACAGCCTTGATCACGCCCGCGATGCCGGCGGCGGATTCCAAGTGACCGAGATTCGTCTTCACCGATCCGAGCCAGAGCGGATGGTCGGCCGCGCGACCTACACCGTAAACCGAACCGAGCGCACCGACCTCGATTGGATCGCCCAGCGCGGTGCCCGTGCCGTGGGCCTCGACGTAATCGACGGCCGCGGGATCGACGCGCGCGACCTCGAGCACACGGCGCAGCAGCGCTTCCTGCGCGGGACCGTTCGGTACCGTGAGGCCGCTGCTCGGACCATCCTGGTTCACGCCCGAGCCGCGCACCACCGCGAGGATGCGATCGCCGTCGCGCTGCGCGGCGGAAAGTTTTTTCAGGACGAGCAGGCCGCAGCCTTCGCCGCGCACCATGCCGTCGGCCGCGGCGTCGAAGGTCTTCGCCTTGCCGTCCGCCGACAGCACCCGGCCCTGCGACAGCGCAATGCTGCCCAGCGGCGAGAGGATCAGGTTCACGCCGCCGGCGAGCGCCGTCTCGCACTCCCCCGCGCGCAGGCTCTGACACGCGAGGTGCAGCGCCACGAGCGACGACGAGCACGCGGTGTCGACCGCCATGCAGGGCCCGTGGAGCCCGAAGACAAACGCGAGCCGGCCGGCCGCGGCGTTGAGCGCGTTGCCGGTGATGTGGTACGCGTCGAGTGCGGAAAGCCCCTCGGTCGCGAGCTGCAGCTGGCCGAACTCCGCCGTCGTGATGCCGACGAAGACGCCGGTGGGATTCGCCGCGAGCCGTTCGCGCTTCTGGCCCGCCGCGGACAATGCCTCCCACGCCACCTCGAGCAGCAGCCGGTGCTGCGGATCCATGCTCGCGGCCTCGCGCGGCGAAATGCCGAAGTACGCCGGATCGAAACTTTCGACGTCGCCGAGAAAACCGCCGTGCCGCGTCGCCATCTTGCCCGGCACCGCCGGATCGGCGTCAAAAAAAGCCCCGACCGGCCAGCGTCCGGCCGGCACTTCCGCCACCGCGTCACGGCCCGACCGGAGCAGTTCCCAGAATGCGGCGGGCGTCACCGCGTCGCCCGGAAACCGGCAGCCGAGACCGATAATCGCAATCGGTTCCGACGCCGCGGCTTGGGCCGCCGCCAGCTTCGTCTGCAGTTCCTCGATCGCGAGAAAAGCGCGCTTGAGAGGCGACAACGACGGACTGTTTTGTGATGGCTCGGTCATCAGCGGCTGGAGCGCCTTTTGGAAGGGAGGAACAGCGTTGAGCAACCCCCGGACCGAGCAACGATTTTCCCCGGTTTTCGCCCTAAAATCCGACTTTTTTCCCGAACGAAACACCGGTGCGATCTTAAGGCATTTTTCACACAGAGACACAGAGCGCACAGAGGTCGGACGGATCGGTCTCCGTGTACTCTGAGCCTCTGTGCGAAACCGGCTTGATGATTGGTTCGCCGAGCAACTTTCCGCTAGGGATGATTCACTAGGCCGGGCGCAATTCAACCTTCCGCTCCGGGCCGGAATAAGCGATGGCCGCCGCGTAACCTGTTGGACCGGGCAAAGTTTCGACGCGCCACGTCGTCGGCGCTGCGGGCTCGAGTTCGTCGGCGAGCAAGCGGCCAAGTGCGTCAGGCTCGAGTTCGACGGTGTAGCGGGATGGCTCCCGGCTGAGGCCTTCCCCGCGCGCCTTCACGTAGGCTTCCTTGCGGACCCAGCCGTGAAAGAAGGCCTCCTGACGCCGCGCTTCCGGCAACGCCTGCCATCCGATCCGCTCCGCAGACGAAAAATGGCCTGCGACGATTCCCGCGAAATCCAGGTCCGAACGAATCTGCTCCAAGTCCACCCCGACTTCAGCACCGCGCGTCACCGCCAGGAGGGCGTGGCCATGCGAGTGCGAGACGTTGAAGCGGAGCTCGTTCGCTCCGAAATCTCCGGCGAGTTGCGGTTTGCCGTGGGAGTTGACGGCAAAACGCAGCGCGGCCGGATCGCCGCCGAGATACTTCGCCAGCAATTCCCGCATCCGGCCACGCGCCGCGATGAAATGCGAACGATCACGCGCAAAATGAAACGCCCCCGCCCGCGTGCGCTCGTCCGCTGAAAGCCAGGACTCTGCGCGCTGCGCATCGGCGGGCGTGAGATCCAGTCCGAAGCTCCAGACGTGAATCGTCCGATCCGGGAGCACGAAAGCATCGGACGCGTTCACGTCACAACTGCTCCAGTTTTTTCAGGAGCAACGCCTCGACTTCCGCCTCGGAGAGTTCGCCGATTTCGGCCGCGCCGAGCGCAGGCGTGACCGGAGTCGCCGGTGTCGCAGCCGGTGCGGGCTGAGCCGACGCCGTCGGCGCCAGTCGCGTGAGCAAATGCCGGGCGATCCGCTCCACGTCGGGATAGTCGAACGCGAGCGTCGCCGGGAGCGCGACGCCGAGATCGCGCGCGAGCCGGTTCTTCAAATCGACCGCCATCAGCGAATCGATGCCGAGATCGGCAAAGCCCTGGGTCGGATCCGGCAACTCCCCAGCGGGCATTTTCAGAATCTGCGCGAGCGTTTGCTGCACGTGCAGGCGCAATGCGGGCAGCGTGGTCGCGACCGACACGCCTGCACCTTTTGTAGCAGCCGCCGTGAGGCGGCTGGGTTCGAAGGCCGAGACGCTTTCCTGCCCCGGCAACCGCGCCAACAGCGAGCGCGTCCCACGCAGTTCATACACCTGCCGGAAACGCGCCCAATCGACGTCAGCGACCACCACGTGCGCACGATCGCCGGTCAGGGCCCGCTCCAGCGCGGCCAGCGCCGCTGCGGGAGGCAGCAGTTTCACGCCGGAAGATTCCAGCAGCGCCGCCGCCGCGGGCGTCGCCATGCCGCCGCCAGCCCAGGGTCCCCAACCGACGCTGAGCGCCACACGGCCCTGCGCACGACGCCGTGCCGCCAGCGCGTCGAGCCAGCCATTCGCCGCGGCATAATGTGCCTGGCCCTTCGAGCCCCAGACCGACGCGATCGACGAAAACACCACGAACGCATCCAGCGGCTGCGTCGCCGTCAGCTCGTCGAGCCAGCGTGCGCCCTCGACTTTCGGGCGCAGCACCGCGCGCCACGCCTCCGCCGTCAACGTCGCCATCGGCTCATAACCCGCCACGCCCGCCGCATGAAACACGCCGCGCAGCGCCGGCGTGCAGGTGCGCAAGACCTCGGCCAACGCGGCCCGATCGGCGACGTCCACCGCGCGCACGGTCACTTCCACGCGCCGCGCGCGCCAGCGTTGCAACTCCGCTTCCGCCTGGGCCGAAGGCGCCTTCCGTCCGAGCAGCAGCAAATGCCGAGCACCTCGTTCCACCAGCCAGCCGGCGATCCGCAGGCCGAGCGCACCGAGTCCGCCAGTGACGAGATAAGTGCCGTCCGCTTTCGCGCGAAAACTTCCCGCCGGCAACGCCTGCGGCTGCAGACGCAGCACCGCCCGGCTGTCCGCGCGAAGGCGCACATCGTCTTCCGGTGAATGGGCGAGCAGTTCGGTCACGAGTGCGGACGCCGTGACGTCGGCCGCGGCAGCGAGGCGCGTGACGTGCAACTCCGGATATTCGAGCGCGGCCACTTTGGCCGCCGCCCAGACGAGAGCGGCATCCGGCTCGCCCTGCGGCGCGATCACCCACAGGCGCGCCGGGGCGCGCAGACGACGCACGACATCCTGCAGCGCCGGCAAATCCTCCGCCGTGCCGCGGGCGCAGAAGATCACGCCGCGATTCGCCGTCGTCACGTCCGGCACGACGCGCTCGTTCCTGCGGCGCAGTTCCGCGATGAGTGTTTCGCCCGACCCGACCACGCTCCAGGTGCCGTCGGACACGGCCGGCGCGGTGACCTGGACCGCTTGGTCCTCCCATTCCGCTGCGTATGCCGGCGCCGACAAAAGCGTGGGACTGGCTGGATTGGCGGATGCCGCTTTTTCCTCGAACCAATAGCGGCGCCGCTGGAACGGATAAGTGGGCAGCTCCACGCGTCGCCGGGCATCGTCAGCGCAGACCTTTTGCCACGCCACCGGCGCGCCACGCAGCCAGGCCCGGGCGGCGCTCTCCCGCAACTGGCCGGTTTCGGATTTTCCCGGGCGCAAACTCGTCAGCCACTCGCCCTCGCCCGCTGTCCACGATTGCTGCGCGAGCGCGATCAGGATGCCGCGCGGTCCGACTTCGATGATCAGCTCGGCGCCGGCCCGCTGCGCCGCCTCGACCGCCGCGCCGAAACGCACCGGCTGGCGGACCTGCGCCGTCCAGTATTCGGCGGTGGCGAGCTCCGCGCCGGTCACGCGGCCCGAGACGCTGGAAATGAACTCCGCCGTGCGCGTCGCGTTGAATTTCGTCGCCGTCGCCGCGCGGCCGAAGGCGCCGAGCATCGGCTCCATGTGCCGCGAATGGTAGCCCTGCCGCACGGTGAGCGCCTGCGCGCGAATGGAGCGGGCCTTGAGCTCCGCTTCCGCCGCCGCGATCGCCTTGCGTTCGCCAGTCAGCACGACCTGTCGCGGGCTGTTGATCGCTCCGGGCTCGAGCCGGTGGCGCGCCATCACGTCGGCCACCTCGGCCTCGCTCGCTGAAACCGCCAGCATTGCGCCGTCCTCCGGCAGTTCGCCCATCAGGCGCGCCCGTTCGATCAGCAGCCCGAGCGCCGCTTCGGTGGTGAGCACGCCCGCGATGCACGCCGCCGCGTATTCGCCGACGCTGTGCCCGAGCACGATCGCCGGCTGCACGCCCCACGCCTGCCAGGTGCGCGCGAGCGCATACTCGAGCGCGAAGAGCGCGACCTGGCCAAACTCCGTGCGAGCCAGCTTTTCTTCCGATTCGAGCGCCGCGACCACGTCCCAACCGGCGCGCTGCGTCACGATCGCGCGGCACTCGTCGAGCGCCGCGCGGTAAACCGCGTTTCCACGGTACAACTCGCGACCCGCGCCCGCGTAAAGCGAACCCTGACCGGAAAAGAGGAACGCCACCTTGGGCTTTTCGCCGACGACCGCCATCGCGGCGTCCGACGGCGTTTCGCCCCGCGCGAATTTCTCGAGCTGCGCCCGCGCCGCAGTCGCATTCTCCGCCGAAATCACGGCGCGATGCCTGAAGGCGGAGCGACCCGTCGCCGCCGCGTGACAAATTTCCATCCAGGCTTCGGACGTTTTCCCGAGGAAATCGGCATAACGCGACGTCAGTTCGCGCAGTGCCGGCTCTGTGCGGGCGGAGAGCAGCAGCGGCAGCGGAGCGGTTTCGCCGGACGGCTTCGCCGGTGTGGCGACGGCCGGCGCCGCACCGAGGACGAGGTGCGCGTTGGTGCCGCCGAAGCCGAACGAGCTCACGCCCGCGAAGCGCGCTACCCACGGCGTGGAGCGCGTCGGAATCTCGAGCGCGAGCTCCGACCAGGGCACGAGCGGATTCGGCGTGTTGAAATGCAGATGCGGCGGAATCTCCTGCCGCTGCAGCGCGAGCACGGTTTTGATCAGGCCGGCAACACCCGCCGCGGACTCGAGGTGACCGAGATTGGTTTTGATCGAGCCGACGCGCAGCGGGTCGTTCTTGGCGCGACCCGGGCCGAACACCGCCTGCAGCGCGCCGAGCTCGATCGGATCACCGAGCGCGGTGCCGGTGCCGTGCGCCTCGACGTAGCCGACCTCGGCCGGCGTCACGCCCGCCTGCCGCAGCGCCGCGCGGATCACCGCCTGCTGCGCCGGGCCGCTTGGGACCGTCAGTCCGCTCGTACGTCCATCCTGGTTCACCGCGCTGCCGCGCAACACGGCGAGGATGCGGTCGCCGTCGCGCTGCGCGGCGGAAAGTTTCTTCAGCACCACGAGGCCGCAGCCGTCGGAGCGGATGAAGCCGTCCGCTTTCGCGTCGAAGGTCTTGCAGCGGCCGTCCGGCGCCAGCATCCGCGCGCGGGAATGGTTCACCGTGATCAGCGGCGACAGCAGCAGATTCACGCCGCCGGCCAGCGCGAGTTCGCACTCGCCCGCGCGCAGGCTCTGCGCCGCGAGGTGCACCGCGACCAGCGACGACGAGCACGCGGTGTCGATCGCGAGCGACGGCCCCTGCA
>CALFNJ010000728.1 GCA_937902865.1 uncultured Opitutaceae bacterium | reverse complement strand
GTTCGCATAAGCGTTGCCGAGTGCGTTGAGCGCCTCGGGATCACCGAGATCGGCGCGCATGTTCAGCGCCGACAGGTCAGGTTGCTGCGCCCGCACCCACGGGGAAAGCCCGCCCAACGCCATCAGCGCCGCGAACAGGACGGCGCCGGGTTGTTTCGACAAGTCGGGTTTTTTCCGGAGGAGCGCAGCAGGATTACGCACAGGCGGCGATTAAGGGTAAATCCCTACGTGGGAGCAAGGCGACATCTTGTCCGCAACTACCGAAAATTACGTAGGATTGTCCGCAATCGCAGAAACCCGAGCCAGGAGACTGAAGGCAGTGAATCGGAACGGCATCGCGGAACGGCCAGCTTCGCCATTCGCCTCGTCCAGCCGTCTTTCCGAGGTGGAGCGACTTGACCTCAAGGCGCTGAGCAACGCCGACCACCTGAAAACGTCGAAGCGCGGACTGAGTCGAACAACGCGTTGGGGACAACGCGTTCCACCTCGATCGGCGCGTTCGGGATAACGCGCCCTACCCTTCGATGCGGCAGGGCAGCAGCGCGGCGTCCTGCATGCCGTGGATGATCTTCTTGTCGGGCGGGCAGAACGTGGCGAGCGCGCCCGACAGCCGCGGGCGGCCTTCGACGACGAAATAATAGGGGCAGAGCCGCAGCCGGCCGGCGCGCGGCGACGCTTCCGGCACCGCGCCCTCCGCCGTGGGGCGCGCGTACAGCGGATGCTCGAGGCGGCGGGGTTTGCGGTAGGCCTGCAGGAGATGGAGATTCGACGGCGCCAGTTCGACGGCGCGTTCGATGCCTTGCTGCCATTCCTCACGTGAGCAATCGCTGCCGAGGATGACGCTGCGCGCGCCCCACGCGGTCTCGTGATAGCCGCTGATCTTGATGATCAAGTCGCGCTCCTTTTGCGTGGCCCCCGCCAGGTCGCGCCAGTCGTTGAGCGGACGGCCGGCGGCGCGCGGCCCTTCCAGCACTGCGCCGGGCGGAAGCGGCGCGGGATCCATCACCCACGAAACCGGAATGAGCGAGCGCAGCAGCTGCAGCGAGCGCGCGCCCAGAGTCTCCGCCCAGAAATCCTGCAGGCGATGATGGTGGAAGAGCGCGAACGTCAGCTTCTCTTCCTGAAACGGACGCATGGGCGGCGTGATCGCCACCTCTCCCGCAGTCCAGGCTTCGAAAATGAAATTCGCGGTGCGGATGTTCTCGAGGTCGAAGAGCTCGAAGAACCGGTAGAGGACCTCGATTTTTTCCGGGTTGCCGTCGACGTCGAAAAACAGCCCGCCACCGAGCGGGAAAATATCTTCCGGCCGCATGCAGAACACGCGCTTGCCCTGGAGCTGGAGCTGCTGCGCGAGCCACTCCATTTCCGGCCGGTAGGTCGCCGCCTCGTCGCTGACCACGAGCGCGATGAGCGGATTGCGTACGCCGGGACGCAGCGCGGCGAGCGCGGCGTGGAAATTCTTCACCATCGCGTCTGCGTGACCCAGCACCGCGGGGTCGGTCTCCCCGCCGTAAAGCCGGTTGAGGAACGCTGTCAGCCCGATCCCGCCGGGCACGGAATCGAGCTCGCTCATCACGAAACCGTCGTCCGTCAGCAGCAGATCAGGGCGCAGCACGGCGGGAAACGCGCCGCGATTCTTCGGATCGCGCGCATGAGCCAGCAGCGCCGCCGGTTTGCCGCGGTCGAGGTAATCGGCCACCCACGGCGCAACCAGCGGCTTGTTGCGCAGCAGGTTTTTTCCCGCGAGCGAGCGGAGATAAAGTGTCTCGAGCGCCTGGTGAAACTCCAGACAGACCGCGCCGATCGCTTCCAACTGCGTCACCTGCTCGCGCGTCAGCGGCCACGCCGCGGGCGACAACTGCCAGGTCTTATCCTCGAACAACGACTGCCCCGCCAGCGCCGACTGAATTTGAGCGTAGGGCAGATTCATTAATCAGGAGAACGGGGACAGGTGACGGGAGACGGGGGTCAGAACAGGAGACCGAAGGCAGGAGACGGCAAACCGCTGAAGGAGATAGGAGATGAGCATCAACGCAAGCGGGAGTGGCTTATTGCCGATTGCGGATCTCGGATTGCGGAATGCGGATTGGAAGCAGTCCGAAAGGTGGGGCGCGTTATCCCTAGCGCGCCGCATGCTGGGCTTAGGCTTACTCGGCCAGAGTCGGAACGCGGAGGAGGGCGACCGACTCCCCGCTTTTCATCGATGCGGTTCCCGGGCGCGCTTTTTAACACGGAGGCCGCGGAGGGGAAGAGAGGTCGCGGATGAAGAACAAATTCATCGCCGGAAAGTTTCCGTGACCTCCCTTCCCCTCCGCGGCCTCCGTGTTCTAAAGCGGGAAACGCCCGCCTCGCGACGCGTCATCGGACTCCCAACTCCCCGCCAGTCATTCCTCCATCTGGATATCCTTGTTCCGGTGACGCGGGCAGCCGGCGCGGAGCCAGGCGTTGATGAAGCGGTCGATGTCACCGTCGAGCACGCCCTGCGTGTCGCTGGTGCTGATGCCGGTGCGCAGATCCTTCACCATCTGGTACGGCTGAAGCACGTAACTCCGAATCTGTGCGCCGAAGCCGATCTCGCCCTTTTCGCCGTAGAACTTGTCCATCTCGGCACGCTGTTCGTCCTGCTTTTTCTCGTAGAGGCGGGCCTTGAGCACGTTCATAGCGGCAGCCTTGTTCTTGATCTGCGAACGCTCGTTCTGACAGACGACGACAATGCCGGAGGGAAGATGGGTGATGCGCACCGCGGAGTCGGTGGTGTTGACGCCCTGGCCGCCCTTGCCTGAGGCG
>CALFNJ010000727.1 GCA_937902865.1 uncultured Opitutaceae bacterium | reverse complement strand
CGACGAGGATCGCGCCGTCCATCTGGGCGGCGCCGGTGATCATGTTCTTGACGAAGTCAGCGTGTCCCGGGCAGTCGACGTGCGCGTAGTGGCGCTTGTCCGACTCGTATTCCACGTGCGCCACGGAGATCGTGACGATCTTGGAGGCGTCACGGACCGTGCCACCCTTGGCGATGTCCGCGTAGGACTTAACCTCAGCAAGGCCTTTGCGCGCCTGACAGGCGAGAATCGCGGTCGTGAGGGTCGTTTTGCCGTGGTCGACGTGGCCGATGGTGCCGACGTTGACGTGCGGTTTCTTGCGTTCGAATGTGGCTTTAGCCATGGAGGGGACGTTGGGTTAGGTTGTGATTAAGGAAATGTGACCTCTGTTAGATTAACGTCGGAGAAGCCCGCCGACGGGCGTTTTTTGATCCTGGAGCCCAGAACCGGATTTGAACCGGCGACCTCGTCCTTACCAAGGACGTGCTCTGCCAACTGAGCTATCTGGGCAGACCAAGACTGGGATCAAAAAACGACAAAGAGCGGAGAAAGTGCGTCCCGCGTTTTCCCCCGTCAACAGCAAATTCAACCTTTTTCTGAAAAAGCTACGGACCGACTTTGATTCGGTAGAATCCGGGCGGCAATCGCTCCCCTACCCGCAGCACTTTTGCGAGGTAATTCTGAAAATAGGCGACCACATCCGCAGACGCGGAACCAGGCACCGCCGCAGGCAGGCCGATCAAGCCGGTCGGCTCCACGGCGATCAGGAATTCCATTGGCAGCCAATCGCCGTTGCCCGGCGGACGCGCGTCCATCAGCGGCTGGCTAAGTACCTGCCGGCCACCGTTTGCCGTCACCACCACCAGCGCGGTGCGGCGCGGCAATGGTGTCAGAACCGCGTCCTTCTGCCCGAGGCCAAGAAAGGGTGCTTCGTTGCCCCACAGCTTGAGCGCATCCACCGGCTTGTCCGGAACCTCAACCCGGGAGGGGAAGGCCAGCTTGGCCGCATTCGCGCCGTAAACCAGCTGCGCGCCGTAGCGGGAATCATCGCCCGGCTCATGGACGGTCACTGCCGCAGGCGCGTCCGGACGAGCGTTCCATTCCGTCGGGAGAAACAGCGGCGCTGGATCGTGGAAGCTCGCGCGCTCATGGACGAGCGCATCCTCCGCGGCACTGATTTCCACTTTCAAGCCGGTGGACTGGGCCACCGTCAAGCCGGAGTAGGACGCGGGAAAATGAAAAAGGCTCAGCGTCGCCAGCAGGATCGCCGGCGCCCCCGCCGCCGCCAGCAGCCAGATCCGTCTGTTTTCCATTTCGGCGACCGTGCCCATGGACCACCGTTATTTCTTTGCTCCTGCGATCGCCGACGGATCGGCGGCTGACCAGACCACTCGAACAAAGCCCGCATCATAGGCCGCGGAACGGACGGCCACCAGTTCGCCGTATGAGGTCTGGGCGTCCGCGAGCACCCCCAGCGAGGGCTGCTTCGTGGTCTTCGCTTCCGCAGCCAGCCATTCGCGCAGCCGCGGCAGGCCAACGGCGCCACCATTGATGAAAATCAGCCCGCCCCGCCCGAGATTAATGGTGTGCGTGGTCGGCGCAGCTCCTTCCCGAACTCCGGACATCGTCGGCAGGCGGAAGTCTTCCGTCAGCCCCGGAGCGAGCACGAAACGCGAGCCGAAGAGATCGAAGAAAAGCACGATCAAGCCTGCGTTGATCAGGAAGAGGAAATCGAAGTTGCGCGGCTCCGGCCGCAGCTTCGAGGCGAGGTCAAGCGGGCGCGTGATCATTTTTCCGGCGTCCCTTCCCCATTCGCTCCGCCTGGCTTGCCGCTGCGGTAGTCGGTCAGCAGGTACTTCATGATCTCGTTGCCGGCCCATTCCACGTCGCGAACAATCGCGCGGACCCGGCCGGCCAGGAAATGATGTGCCAGATGCGCGGGAATCGCGAGCAGGAGGCTCGCCGCGGTGGTGAGCAGCGCCTCCCGCATGCCGTGCGACAGCGCGCTCGGCAGCGCGTAGTCACCGCTCTTTTCGAATGCCAGAAAGGTCGAAATCATTCCCAGGATCGTGCCGAGCAGGCCGACAAGCGGCGCCACCTGCGCGATGGCCGCGATCGATCCAAGCCGGCGCTCGAGCACGGGCAACTCGACTACGGCGGCCTCCTGGACGTGAAACCGCATCACCTCTGCCGGATCATCCGCGTGCAGCAGCGCGGCCTTTACCACCGCCGCCACCGGACCGGGCGTTTCCTCGCACACCGTGAGCGCCTCCACAATGCGACGCTTTGCGAGGATGTTCTTGATGCCGCCAATGAATGCCGTGGAGCGAATCTGCCCACGATGCAGGAAGAGCACCCGCTCGATCGTGAGCATCAGGAAAATGAGCGCCATCAGAAGCAGCACCCACATCATCGGGCCGCCGGCGGTGAAGAGATTGAGGTCGAGGACAGACATCGGGTCAGTTGGCAGAGAGGCGAATGGATCGAGGAGGAAGAGGATGGAGCAACTCGCGACGCTCAAAGCGGTCCCGTCGGTTTCCGACCGAGGTTGTCGCCCGCCTCATTCTGGCTCGGCAGACCTTCCTGGCGGATGAGTTCCCAGGCCCGACGGGCCTCTTCGGGATGACCCTGCTTGGTGAGCAGATCGCCCAGTTCGAGGAGGGTGCGGGAAATCCAATAGCGTCCCTTGGGACCGAGCTGCGCCGCCATGCGTTTATCGAGGAGAAATTGGTGCACGACATCCCACCAGATGGTGTCCGCGCCGCGGGTATCGGGGTACTGCACCAGCAAGTTGCCGAGCTTGAAGCCGGCTTCGACCCGCAGGTCCAGCGAGGCGGTCGGCAACGCCAGCAGACGGTCGTAGCCCTCCTTGGCCCGGTCCGCATGGGATTCCTCTCCCGCGGCCTGCGCCGCATGGCTGTCAGCCAGCGCCAGCCGCACCGCATCGATGCCCGCATGCTGCGGAAATGCGTTGAGGATCGCCTCGTACGCCTGTTGGGCCGGAGCGAAGTCATTCAGGCGGCGGAGCAAATTCCCCTGCTCGACGCGCGCATCGAAGACGAATTCGCTCTGAGGATAGGTGGTGATGAGTTTCTCGAAGCGATTGTACGCCTCCCGCAGGTTCGCCTCCTGGCCGCGCTGCAGTTCCAGCAGCGCCACCTGGAAAAGCGCATAGGGCGCGTAGGAACTCTTCGGAAAGTCGTCGGCCAGCTTGTTGAACAACTGCTGTGCCACGGCGGTCCGGTCCTGGCCCGCGTTGTAGGTCGCCTCGACCACGTACGATTTGATCGCCGCATCGAGATCGTGAAAATCGGCGCGCAATTTCTTCAACGCGTCCGCCGCCGCCTGTTCGCGGCCGAGCGCGAAATCAGCCTGGGCCCGCAAGAGGGCCGCCGAGCTGCCGATCTCCGCCTGCAGCGGAGCGGCCACGCCTTCCCGCGGCCGGCCCAGGTCCTCGGCGTAGCGCAGCGCCTGCTCCGGCTGATTCGTCTGCAGTGCCAGCCGGGCGCGCAGCCATTCCATCCGCACGCGCAGCTCCGGGGGCAGAGCCGTGCCTCCCACGGGCGCGGTGTCGAGCAGGCGGTTGATGCGTGCAAACGCCGTGCTGGCCTCCGGCGTTCCCGCCGCCAGCAGGGCCTGCGCGAGATTCCACTCCGCCTGCCAGCGGTTGACCTCGTCGAAGGCCGGATCGCGCGCCATTTCGTCCAGAAGCGTCTCCACCGCACCCAGCCGCTGGCCGTCGAAGTTCGCCGCCCGGATCTCCGCGAGCACGCGCTGGAACATCAACGTGCCCGGCGGCGCGCCGTCGGGCCGCTCGTTCAGGACCGCCTTGTAGGCGTCCGCCGCGTTGCGGTAATCCTCCGCCCGAAAATACGCCTCGGCGATCAGCAGCCCGAGATTGGCGCGCACCTGGCGATCCGCGGGGCCGCGCAACTCGTCCCGGGCCTTGGTCGCGAAATCGGCGGCGTTGCGATAGTAACCCCGTTCCCAGGCCGCACGCGTCAGGATCACGAAGGCATGCGCCTTGAGCTGCGAGCCGGGAAATTTCTCCAGCATCGTCTTCGCATCCGTCTCCGCCTGCGCGTAATTGTTGTCGTTCAGCGCGATCTGGGCGCGGATCACGAGCAGGTCGTCGAGAATCAGGTGCGGCTTGGGCGCGGCGATCCGTTCGTTCAACTGGCGCAGGAAGTCGGCCTTCGCCGCGCCGCTGCCCGACGTGCGCGCCAGTAGCTGCAGCGCGATGCGCTGCTTCTCGGCGTTGTTGCCGGAAGCGAGCAGCTGTGTGAGCGCACCTCGGCCGTCGGGATTGCCCGCGCCCGCGATCAGTCCGAGCAGCAGCCTGAGGTTGTCGCCTTCCGCCGCCTCGCTCGGCAGCAGGGTGCGCAGCTGCTGCTTCAGCACGTCCACCGCCGCGGTCTTCTGGCCAAAGGCGTCGAGCATCATCGCGTAGGTCCGCGCCACGCTGTAGCCGATGCCCTTGCCCTGCGTGCTCTCCAAAGTCTTGCGCACACCGTCGAGGTCGCTCTGGAGCACGCGGCCGAGCGTGAGACGGGCCAGGTCCTCGGACAGGAGGAAACGGGCGCGCGCCATCTCGGACGGCGCATTCGCGACCGCCTGGTCGTAGAGATCGAGCGACCGGCTGTCGGTTTCCAGGTTGGCGATCATCGCCTGGAGAAAGAACCACCAGCTCACGTCATCCGCCGCGAGCTCCTCGCGCCGCACTGCGGCCAGCTCGGTCTGCGCCGCGTCGACCCTTTTCTCGTAGGCCGCGATCAATCCCGCCCGCAGGTGCCACGCGCTCGCGCGCAATGGCGTCGGCACTTCCAGCAGCGCCTGTTCCGCGTCGGCGATTTCTCCGCCATCCATGAGCGCCGTCACGAGCGCCAGCTCCACATTCGCGCGATAGGCCGCGGCCAGATCCGGCGTGGCGAGCAGCCGCCGATAATAGCCGGTCGCCACCGAAGGCAGACCGAGCTCCTGCGCCTGCTGCGCGGCGGCGAGGGTTCGCGACGCCTCGCCGGCGGCCGCCGCTCCCGGCGCCGCGGTCACCAGTGGCGCCGGAGGATTGAGCGGATTCTGCCCGCGCACCGTCACGGATGCCAGCGCGAGCGCCGGCAGCAGGATGACGGGGAATCTTGAAAACATACGCGCGGTGGAAACGTTGCCCGGCCGCTGGAAACAATCAACCGCGTTGTAAATAGTTACTTCTCGCGCCTCCGGATTCCCGCGGCACACTGCAGTTCGTCCACTTCGTTTTCTCCTCCATGAAAGTCACCCTCATCGTCCTCGGAGCGCTGCTCCTGCTTGTCATCGTCATCGGCGCCTGGATCGCGGGCATCTACAACTCCCTCGTCGCCCTCCGTAATCGCTTCAAGAACGCCTTCGCCCAGATCGATGTCCAGCTGAAGCGCCGCTACGATCTCATTCCCAACCTGGTCGAGGTCGCCAAGGGCTACATGAAGCACGAGAGCAGCACGCTCGAGGCCGTGATCAAGGCGCGCAACATCGCCTACACCGCCTCGCAGGCCGCCGCCACCAATCCCGCCGACGCCGGCGCCGTGAAGAATCTCCTCTCCGCCGAGAACGGCCTCACCGGCGCGCTCAGCCGCCTGATGGTCGTCTCCGAGCAGTATCCCGATCTCAAGGCCAACCAGAACATGATGCAGCTCACCGAGGAGCTCACCTCCACGGAGAACAAGATCTCGTTCGCGCGCCAGGCCTACAACGACAGCGTCATGACCTACAACACGACGCGCGAGACGTTCCCCAATGTGATCTTCGCCGGCATGTTCGGCTTCACCCCGGCGCAGCTCTTCCAGATCGAGGACGCGACCGAGCGCAACGCGCCCAAGGTCAGCTTCACCTGAGGATCCTGCCATGACCGACTCCACCGCCACTCCTCCCGCCCTGCCGCTGCCGCACGGCAACGACAAGATCTGGGCCATTCTCAGCCACGTTTCCACATTCCTCGGCGCCGGCTTCATCCTCATCCCGCTCATCGTCTATCTCGCGATGAAGGACGACTCCGGCTACGTGCGCGAAAACGCCCGCGAGGCCCTCAACTTCCACCTTTCCGTTCTCATCTACGGCATCTGCTGCATTCCGCTCCTGCTCGCTTTGGGTCTCGGTGCGATCCTCGCCCTTGGACTCTATGGCCTGCTGCTCGTCTGCT
>CALFNJ010000726.1 GCA_937902865.1 uncultured Opitutaceae bacterium | reverse complement strand
CGGCTTATGGATCTAGACCGGGGCTTGAGCCCCGGGCGAGGCCAGCGGACCGTTCGCCAGGCCAGCCGCGCCAACCGGGGTTCCGAAGCCCCGGCGATAGTTCGCCACCATCAGTGCGCTGAACGCCACCAGATAGGCCACCCACACGCCTGTCGCGACCAGCAGATGCGTCCGCTTTTCCCAATGGAGCTGCTCGCTGAGTCCGGTCAGGACGGCAAACGCCACCATGAGCGTGCCGATGATGATCCAGAGGGAAATGGTCCAGCGAACGACAAAACGCTTTTCCTCTCCTTCCCGAGCCGCGCGGATATTGACCCAGTTGAGGCCCAGCGCGGTGAACACGCCGACCAGCGGCATCGCCAGCCAGACGAGCCCGCCCAGCAGGCCGCCGCCCTTGGCCGCAAATCCTTTGACGCCCGCCATTGCCGCCGCGCCCTGGCTGCCCGCGGCCAGTACCGGCAGCGCCGCTTCCACGCCCGCGGAAAATTGCGCTCCCGGATTGGTCCGCTCCAGCGCGCCCTCGACGAAGGCGAGCATGCGTTCGCGCAACAGGCTCCGGCCGCGCGACAGCCGCTGCGCCGCCGCGTCCTCCGTCAGCTCGAGCGCCTCCGCGACTTTCGTCAGCGACTGATGCTCCCGATAAAACAGCACGAGTGCCTCCCGGTAGGTTTCCGGTAACTGGCCGACCTCCCGCCAGAGCAGTGTCATCTCCTCGGCGCTGATCACCTGCGCCACCGGCGCGGGTTCGGAGGAGGCGATTTCGTGCGCCTCATCGAGCGGCGCCGCCGCATGATCCGGCTCACGCACCTGCCGGCGCAGGGCGCCGTTGATGTGATTCCGCGCGATCCCGCAGAGCCAGGCCCGCAGCTTCGCCGGCTCACGGAGCAGCGCCAGCTGCTTCCAGGCCGTGACGAACGTCTCCTGCGCCAGGTCTTCACTCCGGCTGACGCTGCCCGTTGCGCTGTAACCGAGCGCGCAGATCAGCGACTGGTAGCGTTCGACGATCCGCGTGAAGGCCTGGCGGCTCCCCGACAGACTCTGGGCGACCAGCGTCGCATCATCCCCGGTCACGGAGGAAAGTGAGGAAGGTGTCATAGCGCACGTAAGTGGCCGGAAACGCGCCGAACCTGACAAAAAATCTTCGCCGGTAAAGTAACCTATTGGGTTACATGGCCAGCCGACCCGTCATGGGATGTGGAAATCAGGGAAAAGGGGGATCGGACAGCCTGGAGACGCGACCTCCCGGCCACCTCAACCCAGTTTTCCTGCTTTCCACATTCCCTCTCCGGAACCCCCGCGCCCCACGCCTGACCATTCTCACATGCGACTTTCCGGAAAAATCGCGCTCGTCACCGGCAGCAGTCAGGGCATCGGGGCCGAGGTGGCCCGGCGCCTCGCGGAAGAAGGCGCGGACATCGTCGTCAACTACCGCAGCCATCCCGAGGAGGCCGCCACGGTCGCCGAGGGTATTCGCCAGTTGGGCCGCCGCTGCGCCGTGGTGCAGGCCGACCTGGCGCGCGTCGAGGAGGTTCGAACGCTGGTGAAGGAGTCCGTCGCCCAGCTCGGCCGCCTCGACATTCTCGTCAACAACGCCGGGATCGAAAAAAACGCGTCGTTCACCGACGTCACCGAGCAGGACTACGACGCCGTCCTCAACGTGAACGCCAAGGGCGTGTTCTTCGCGACGCAGGCATTCGTCCGCCACCTCGTCGAGATCAAGCGCCCCGGCAAGGTCATCAACATGAGCTCGGTCCACGAGGAGCTGCCCTTCCCTCATT
>CALFNJ010000725.1 GCA_937902865.1 uncultured Opitutaceae bacterium | reverse complement strand
CACTGGAGCGCCTGCAGGACGATGCCTTTCACTCGATTCGCCGGTGGACCACGTCACCGGAGCGGGTGAAGGGAGCGGGGATGGCGCTCAAGCCCGGCGGCCCCACGGCCGTCGCGACACCTTCCCCTGCTGCAGACACGGTGCCTTTTTTGAAGGCAAAGGATTTCGAGGCGGCGGTGGAAACGGCGAAGGCGGATTTGCGCGGACTGGTGCCGCGCCTCGTCGATCGGCTGCGTGAAATTCTCGAGCTGCGTCTGGCGCTGCAAACGCATCCCCAGCCTTATCCGGGTCTGGAGAAGGATCTCGGCACACTGCTGGCGCCGGATTTTCTCCGCACCGCGCCGTACCTGCAGCTCGCGCAGTTTCCGCGCTACCTGAAGGCGATGAAAGTGCGCGCCGATCGCTGGCGGCAGAATCCGACCAAGGACGCGGAACGCGCGCAGCAGTTCGCGCCCTATGTCAGGGCGGTGGCCGATTTGCGCGCGGATCCGCGCGGCGCCTCCGCCGATCAGGTCGAAACGCTGCGCTGGCTGGTGGAGGAATTCCGCGTGAGCCTGTTCGCGCAGGAAATCGGCACCGCCGAGCCCGTGTCGGCGCAGAAGCTTGATCGCCTGCTCGCGGACCTGGGCCGGCCTTCCATCGCGCCTGACACGAGCCAGAAGCCCGCCGCGGTGAAGAAGCCGGAGCCACCGGCCGCCACCCACCGGCCGATGACGGCGGACCCCGCGAAAAAAGCAGCGCCGCTCAAGAATTTCGGCGCGCTGGACAAGTTGTTTCGGAAATAGGCGGAAGATTTCAACAACGTCCCCCGTTCCCGAAGTAGGGCGGGTCTCAGACCCGCCCTACAGCGCCACGCGTCGAAATGCCGTCCGTCGGTGGGGCGCGTTATCCCTAACGCGCCGAAACGATCGCCTGCGTTTGATCCCCGAATGAGCGAACCGGCGCGTTAGGGATAACGCGCCCTACCTTCCTGCCAAGGAGAGCGGGTCTCCGACCCGCTCTCGACCCATTCGGAAAAAATCCGATCTCTGCGCTTCTGCACCTCTGCGCGAAGCGGATCGAGTCCGAGGCGAATCGAAGCCCTCCCCTATTCTCACAGCCTTCGGCTTTTTCGAGCCTCGAGAGATTCGTGTAGGAATTTGATATTCCAATTTGGAATATCAAAGGAAGATGAGGCGGCGCTATCATGCTTCCCGCATCGTTCAGCGTGCGCTCGGATCGCTGACGGCGGATTAGGGATAATCCGCCCTAGCCGGGAAGTTCGCGGGAGCAGGCGGCTACTTGATGCCGCCGTTGGGGTTCACCTGGGCTTCGACCACCGTCGACACGCCCGCGGAGACCATGACGGCGCGGATGGCGTCGGCGGTTTGCGGCGAGCCGCGGAGGTTCATGCCGCGGTAGACGCCCATCGCGATGCGCAGCGGCGTCCAGCCCTGGTTGTTCTTGCGATTCCAGATTTCGATCTTCGCGCCTTTTTCGACGAGGTACGGCACGACCGAGGTCACCCACTTGAAGGCGGCGCCGTGCATCGCGGTGTTGCCCTCCTTGTCGACGGCGTTGACGTCGTTGCCGAGCTCGACAGCCAGCTTCACGGCGGCGAGCACTTCCTCCTCGGTGCCGGGATCCTCGCCCGGGGATTTCACGCCGACACCCGCGGCGGCCATCAGCGGCGTGGTGTCATCGGCATTGGGAATCATCGGATCGGCGCCGAGGTCGACGAGCAGCCGCATCAGCTCGACGTCGGCGGTGCGCGCGGCGAGCAGGAACGGCGTCGCGCCGCGCAGATTCAGCGACGTCATCGGTCCACCACCCGCCGTCATGCGGCGATTCACATCGGCGCCGTGCTTGACCAGCGTGCGCACGAACTGGAGATCCGTCAGATTGCCCGAGCCCACCGGCGCCGGGTCGTTGGATCCCGCGCCCGGCTTGCGAACCCAGGTGAGGATGTGCAGCACGGTGCGGCCCTGCCAGGTGTAGTTCGGATCCGCGCCGGCATCGAGCAGCCAGGCGCCGAGCTCGTAATGCGCATTCGTCACGGCGAGCGACAGGGCGCTCGCGCCGCCAGGCTTGGTGCCGACCGAGTCGTTCGCGCTCACGCCGGCCTGGAGGAGAACCTCGGCCACGTCGCGATGGCCCTGGCGGACGGCGAAGAGAAACGCATCCCAGCCGCCCTTCGACTTGGCGCCGGCTTCGGCCCCCGCTTGGAGCAGAAGCTGCACGGCCTCGCGGTTGCCCTCGGCGGCGGCCCACATCAGGGCGGTCTGCGACTGCGCGGGCTCGCGCGCGTTGGGCGTAGCGCCGCGCTCCAGGAGAAATTTCACCGCCGCCGGCTTACCCGTCTCGGCTGCGACCATCAGCGGCGTGCGTCCATCAGCCATCGGCTGATTCACATCCGCGCCCGCCTGCAGCAGCAGGGCCATGACCTGGGCATCGCCGTGTTCACAGGCCGCGATGAAGGGCGAGACGCCGTAATGGTTGTTCGCCACCTTGGCTCCGGCGTGGACGAGCCGCTCGACCGCGGCGTGATCGTCGGCCTCGGCCGCGAACTGCAGCGCGGTTTCACCGGTGGGCGTCGCGGCGTTGGGATTCGCGCCTTGCTGCAGGAGCGCGATCACACGGGCCTCATCGCCGCGGCGCGCCGCGTCGAGAAACACCGCGTCATCGACCGCCGCGCTGAGCGTGGTCGCCAGCAGCAGGGCAAAAGCGCCGCCGCCGAGCAGCGGAAGGCTGGTGCGGAGAAAGAGGGAATTCGGAAGCCGGGAAGCCATGAAGGAAGCCGCGCGGGCGCGATCGTTCGCGAGGCGCGGACTCACAGCGTGACCGGAGAGTACAGCTCGCGGAGCTTGCCGGTGCTGTCGGCGAAGGCGTCGAGCGGCACGCCGACCTTGTCGAGCATGGTGAGGTGCAAATTGGCGAGCGGGGTCGGGTCGCTGTAGCGGATGTGCCGGCCACCGCGATGCGTGCCGCCGCCGCCGCCCGCGACCACGATCGGGAGATCGACGTGGTTGTGAATATCGGGATTGCCCATGCCGCTGCCGAACAGGATGAGCGATTGATCGAGCAGCGTGCCCTCGCCCTCCGGCGTGGAGCGCAATTTTTCGAGGTAATAGGCGAAGAGCGACACGTGAAACGCGTTGATCTTCTCGAGACTGGCGATCTTCGCGGCGTTGCCGGCGTGATGGGAGACCGCGTGATGGCCCTCGGGCACGCCGATCTCCGGATAGGTGCGGTTGCTCGTCTCGCGCGCGAGCTGGAAGGTCGAGATGCGGGTGAGGTCGCCGCGCATCGCGAGCACCTGCAGGTCGAACATCAGCCTGGCGTGATCGGCGTAGGCGTCCGGCACCGTGCTGGGCCGATCGATGTCCGGTGCCGGCGCGTCGGCGGCGCGCTGCTCGGCCTGCTGGATGCGGCGCTCCACCTCGCGGACCGTGTCGAGGTATTCGGAAATCTTGCCGCGATCGCTCGCACCGACGCTGCGCTGCAGCTTGGAGACGTCATCGAGCACCCAGTCGAGGATGCTCGCGTCCTTGCGCAGATCGGCCTGGCGATCGAGCGCGCTGCCGCCGGTGCCGAAGAGGCGCTCGAAGACCACGCGGGGATGCGCCTCCGCGGGCAGCGGGGCGGTGGGCGTGGCCCAGGAGAGATTGTTCTGATAGACGCAGGCGTAGCCGTTGTCACAGTTGCCGACCGCGGTGGTGAGATCCATCGCGAGCTCGAGCGACGGCAGCGGCGTCTCGCGGCCGATGCGACGCGCGGCGATCTGGTCGACGGTGGTCGCCAGCTCGTAGTCGCTACCCTCGGTCATCTTGGCGCGCGCGGCGCTGAGAAACGCGGCGTTGGCGGTCGCGTGGTTGCCGGAGGAATAAGCGTTCTTGAGTTCGAGATTCGAAAGGACGCTGACCTGGCTGAGGTACGGGTTGAGGCTCTGCAGGGTCGGCGAGAACTCGGTGAGCGGGCCGGTCGTGCCGGGAATCCATTTCCCGAGCTGGGCGCCCATCGGCAGGTAAACATAGCCCAGCCGTTTCACCGGCGCCGCGGCGGTCTTCGCCAGCGGCGTCATGGCGGGCAGCATCGATTCGAGGAGCGGCAACGCGAGCGTGATGCCGGCGCCGCGGAGGAAGGTGCGGCGGGAGAGGGTTTTTTTCGTGATGATCATTTGGGGGCCTTCAGTTGAAAGGGAGCGCTCTGGACGACGCCGAGCACGAGGGTGGTGAAGCGGTAGTCGTCGGAGGAGGACTGCTGCACGATCTTCCGCACGGCGGGCTCGTCGTAGTACTCGAGGCCGCGGCCGAGCGCATAGACCATCAGCTTTTCGGTGACGGTGCCGACGAAGAGCTCCGGCCGCTTGAGGATGGCCTGCTGGAGCTCTTGGGCATTGCGAAATTCGCTGCCGTCGGGGAGGCGGCCAACGCTCTCGGGCAGCGGCTTGCCGGCGTCGGTCGTGCGCCAGCGTCCGATCGCGTCGTAGTTCTCGAGCGCGAAGCCAATCGGATCCATCAGGTCATGGCAGGACGCACAGGCCGGATTGGCGCGGTGCAGCGCGACCTGCTCGCGCATGGAAAGGTTTTCGCCGGCGGCGCTCTTTTCCTTGAGCTGCGGCACGTCGGGCGGAGGCGGCTTCGGCGGCGTGCCGAGGAGGTTGCCGAGGATCCAGCTGCCGCGGACGACCGGCGAGGTGCGGTTGGCGTGCGAGGTGACGGTGAGGATGCTCGCCTGGTTGAGCAGTCCGCCGGGGCGTTCGTCCGGCGTGAGCTCCACGCGCTGGAACTCGCTGCCGTACACGTGCGGGATGCCGTAGTGTTTCGCGAGGCGCTCGTTCAGGAAGGTGTAGTTGGCGCGCAGCAGATCGAGCGTGCTCCGATCCTCGCGCAGGATGCTCGCGCAGAACAATTCCGTCTCACGGCGCATCGCGGTGCGGAGGTTCTCGTCAAAATCCATGAAGAGCCGCGCGTCCGGCCGCGCGAGGTCGACGTTGCGCAGGTAGAGCCACTGCGAGGCGAAGCTGTCGATCAGCGCCTGCGAGCGGGGATCCTTGAGCATGCGGCGGGTCTGGGCCGCGAGCACCTGGGGATCGTGGAGCTGGCCTTTTTCCGCGACGCTGAGCAGCTCGTCGTCGGGAATGCTGCTCCAGATGAAGAACGACAGCCGCGATGCCAGCTGCAGGTCCGGCACGCGGTAAACCGCGCCCGCAGCCACGCCGGTCGGCGGCGGCTCGACGCGGAACAGGAAATTCGGGCTCACCAGAATCGCGCGCAGCGCCATCTCGATGCCGGCCTCGAAGCCTTCCTTCGCCTTGGTCTCGGCGTAGAAGTGCAGGGGACCGGCGATGTCCTGATCGGTCACCGGCCGCCGGAAGGCGCGCCGCGCCAGCTGCGAGATCACCTGCTTGGCCGTGGCGTCCTCCTGGCTCGGATTCGCCGGGTACGCGGTGAAGATCCGGCGGCGGCTGGCCGTGTCGCCATGGCCGCCGCGGTTGTAGGGACCCACGACGGAAATCGAATAGAGCGCGAGCTGCAGCCGCGGATGCCGGTCCATGTTGAAGCGCGCGAGCGTCGGCGCGCGTTCTGACTCCAGCAGCGTCTTCGAGGTGCGCGGGAAGGTGGCGCTGATTTCGTGTGAACCCGCCTTGATCGGCACGCGCTTGATCAGGTTCCTATCGACGTCCTGCTGGCTCGCGCGCGGACCGGGCGAGATGACCTGGAAGCGCATCACCGGCAGGCCGTCGACAAGGAGATCGAGATCGCTGTTGCCGTGCAGGCCCTCGACCTTGTCGTTCCGGTCGCGGGCGAGGCGGAGCTGGATGTCGTACTCACCATCGACGGGAAAATTGAACTTTGCCACGGCGCCGCCGCGGGTGCCGGGCGGCAGGCCTTCGATCTCGTCCTCCTGCGTCAGGTCGACCGGCACCTGCAACAGCTCGCCCTGCGGTGCGAGCACCGGGCGGCCGAGCGCGACCTGGCCGATTTTTTTGGCGGCGGAAAGATAACGCTCGAGCAAGGTCGGCGAGAGTTCACCCACCGTGACGTTGTCAAAGCCATGGCTGCTGTCGTCCTTGGGCAGCAGCGCGGAGGCGTCGATCTCGAGATCGAGCAAATCGCGGATCGCGTTGTGATATTCGGTGCGCGTCAGCCGGCGGAAAGTTTCGACGTGGCCCGGATTCGGGCGTTCGGCGGCCGCGCGATCGAGCGAGGATTGGAGATGCGCGAGCACCGTCGTGTAGCCGGCTTCGTCTGGGCGGTCCTTTCCCACCGGCGGCATCTGGCGATGGCTGAGCTTGCGGATCACGCGCTCCCATTCCTCGGGATTCGCGGTCGGATTCTTCACGTTCAGGCTCTCGAGGGAAAAATCGCCCTTTCGCGACGCGGAGTCGTGGCAATCCATGCAGTAGTCATCGAGGACCGCCGCCGCCTGCGCCGCAGGATCCGCCGGAGATTTGGCATTCACGGCCGCGGCGGCGTAGGCAGGACTGGCCGCCGCGCTCACAAGCGCGGCGAAGGCAGCCGTCAGGAGACGCGAGGCGACGGACAAGGACAGGGAAGGACGAACCATCGGGGGAAGATCGGGGGCGGGTTCGAGACGAAACAGAACGAAAGTGTTCGCGAACGGAAAAGCAACGCGAGGGAAAATCCGATGCTTCAGCACGGCTGCTCTGAAATATCAGGGCGGAGAGATTGCGTCTACGGCGACGGCCCCGCCGCGAATTGGATTTAGTTATCCGTGGTTTCACATGGGGACGCGGAGCAAAACGAGAATTTATTTTCCGCGGATGGCGCGGATGAGCGCGGATCGATGTCCGAACTATCCGCGTTCATCCGCGGAATCCGCGGAAAAGCGCCGAGGTTTACTTTTGTCTCCCTGTTTCTCTGCGAAACCGGAGCGCGGCTTATCAGCCCGACGCGAACAACTCGCGGAGGCCGGTGCGGAAACTGATGGACAGCGCGTTGAAGTGGTTGCGGCGCGGGAAGCGGCGGGAAAACGTCTTCAGCTTCGCGAAGGGCTTCTCAGCCAACTGATTTTCCAGCAACGCGAGGTCGCCGGTCATGGAGGGAGAATCCTTTTCGCCGACGCTGAGGAAAAGCCGGCCGGGCAAGGTTCGCTGCCGTGAGCGCAGGCGGCGTGCTTGCGTGAGGAGGCAGCGGTCGTCCCACCAGACCGAGGGTGAAGGGGCGAGGTGATGCGTGAAGAAAGGCGTTTTCTGAAACAGCGCATAGAGCACGAACAAGGCGCTGAGCGAGTAGCCGCCGAGACCGCGGCGGGCCGGATCGAGGGGGTAACGTTTTTCCAGCTCGGGCCAGAGCGTCTGCGTGAGAAATGCCAGGAAAGCCCGCGCGCCGCCACTGGTCGCCTCGAAGGCGTGCGTCGTGGGCGTGTAATCGCGCACCCGTTTATTCGCCGCCTTGCCATAGCTCGCACCATAGCCGATGCCGACCAGCAGGAGCGGCGGCAGGCGGTCGCGGTGCCGCGGCTTTCCCTCCTTCCGCGCCGCCCGCCAGGCGCGGACCGCGTACGGAAACTGATCATCGCCGTCGAGAAACACCATCGCCGACCACGGCTGGGGCTTCGTCGGCCGGCGGGTTGCCGGCAGGGGCGGAACGTGGAGATAAATCCAATACTCCGTGCCGGTTTCGGGGGAGTGCAACTTGAAGGCGGGAGCAGCAGGCATGGGCGGGCGAGACGAAGGCTCGCCCAAACGTTCAACGTCCAACGTTCAACACTCAACGTTCATCGTAAATCCCAGCGTTCTGACGGCGCTTCGCGAAGGGGAGCGATGCGTGTCAGGTATTTGGCCTAGCTGAACGCCAAGTCCCACTGGGCTCGAAGCTGAGCGTTGAACGTTCAACGTTGGATGTTGGACGTTGAACGTTGGGCTTGGGCCCAAGCCTGGGCCCAGGCCCATCGTTCTCCCCTCCTCCAAGGGGCTGACCGCGCCTCCCAAAATAAGAAGGGCCGTCCACCCCTGGACGGCCCTTCCACCCTATTTTCAAGCAAGCAGACAACAAACAAACCCAAGATTTAAACTACAGGGCGAAAGACGCCCGGGATGACGGGGCGTTCAACCTTCTTCGGCCCCAAGGATTTGAATTCACCTGTCCGTAACATCTCGTCGCATGAAATTGCTGAAATATCCGGACACGTGCCCCCGTTACAGGAGGGCATGAACGAAACGCGCTTGGAAATCTTCTGGAGCCAAAAGGTTTTTGGGACCGTGCCCCATGCACGGATCGCGACGGTCGGCGGGATTCTGCCGGCGGGTCGCTGGGAGATGCTGGAATGCGAGGCGATCCACGCCCTGGCGCTGCGGCGGCACACCTTTTTCGTGACCGTGAATGGGGTCGAGGTGGAGGTGACGGTCGGCCGGCACGACGACCGCTGGTACCTCAAGGGCGCGGTGGACGGCTATTCCCCGAAAACCCTTCTGGATCTTCCCGGGGGGCCGCCTGAGGAAAGAACCCCGGTCACGCCGGGCGTTTCGGCGGCAGTGGCAGGCCCGAAAGTGAAATAAGAAAAAGCAGGCCGAAAATCGGCGGCTTCCATGCCAAAAGCTGGAGCCGCTTTTTTATTCCGAGCGGTTCGGACTAGAGCATTTTTAAAAGGGTTATAGCCGTCGATGCTCGGAAGGCAGGGCGAACCGTCCCGGTGAGCCGCGGCTCGGCGGGGACGCCTCGCCCTACCTTTTCGGCTACAGATTAATTTAATCCGCTCCAACGCAGGCGAAGGCGGCGTTTTTCTTTTCCCGCAACACCGCCCCTTCCAGAGACGTTTAGTAGGGCGGGTCTGAGACCCGCCCTACCATGATCACACGGAATCAAAGGAAGGCGCCGCTACAGTCAGGCGTGTCCCGACCAACCCGCACTCCGAGATCCGCCATCCGCAATTGAATCGAATCATCCTCGTCCCAGGCCGCTGGCGGCGGGCTGGGCGTGGAGAGCTTCCGCCGGCAGGAAATTGAGGGCGAGAAAATCGATCGCGAAGCGGGTGTCGGAATAGACGGCATCGAGTTCGTCCTGCAGCGGCTCGGCCGTGGCGATCTTCTGCGCCGGCGGCACGAACGTATTCCACAGGCGCTCGACCGTGGATTCCTCGGTGGGCGTGGTCGCCGCGGGATTTTCCGCGACGGAGATGCCGGCCGACGGATTCGGCTGGGCGGGATTGGACGTCGGCGGATGCATCAGGCCAACCGCCAGCGCCATCACCGCGGCCACGGCCACGCTGATGCCCGCCCACCAGCCGGCATGCGTCGAAGCTGGCCGCGAGCGGGGACGCGCCATTTCGGAGGAAGGCATTGCGGCCTGGATCGCCTGCATGATGCCTCGCTCGAGGCCGGCTGGCGGTGGCGGAGCGAAACGGACCGCGTCACGCCGCAAGGCCGCGCCCAACTGGGCGGAAGCCTGGAAGTAGCGGCGGCAGTCCGCGCAGGTTTCGGCGTGGCGGGACATGGGACCTGCGGCGGAAAACGTGCGGACGAGGCGGCAGTAAAGGCGGACGGGCGCGGACGGGGAACGATTCGGGTTCAGATTCGGATTCATGACGGCATAGCTCCTTTCATCAATTGCTGGCGGGCGCGATACACCAGGACCTTGACGTGGGTGGCAGTGAGCCCGGCGATGCGGGCGGTTTCCTCGATGGACAGTTCTTCGGCGAAACGGAGCCAAAGAACCTCGAATTCGCGCTGGGAAAGGATTCGGCGGGCGTGGGCCCAGAGATTTTCGGCGGCGTCGGAGGTTTCCGACTGGTTAGCGGGCGACGGCGATTCGGAAGGCGTGTCGTCCGGCACTTCCTCCCATTTCTTCGCCGCGCGGAAATGATTCAGCGCCGTGCGGCGGGCGATGGTGAAGAGCCAGTTGATCAGCGGCCGTTCGCAGTCAAAGCGATGAAGATTCTGATAAGCCTTGAGAAAGGTCTGCTGCGTGAGGTCCTCGGCATCGTGATGGTGCCGCGTGAACTGATGGAGGAAGTTATAGATGCGGCGGCTGTGCCGGCGGACGATCTCCTCGAACGCGCGCGGATTGGCGTCGAGGGCGGCGCGCACCAGCGTCGCCTCGTCGGCGGCCGCCTGTTCGGGCGCCGGGATTTCTTCGGTTTGCACGCTGGAGAGCGCCGCGATCATGGATCCAATCAACGCCAGGTCGGAAGAAAGCTCACGTCACTTCGCCGCCGGCGCCGCTTCGGGATTCTTGACGCTCACGGTGAGCGAGGTCTTGCCCGCCGGCTGCTCCATGTAATGCACCACCAGGCGGTAGGAGCCGTCCTCGCCGGGAAACTCGAACTGCGCGGTGCCGGTCGAACCGAGCGCCGCAATCATCTTGCCGCGGGAGGCGTAGGCCGCGTTCTGCACCTTGTAGCCGCGCAGGCGCATGTTCTCGGCCTCGAAGCGCAGCGGGGCACCCGTGCCTGAAGCGGGGAAGATCTCGACGTTGTCGACCACGGCCAGACCGGTCTTGTCGCGGCGGAAGCTGAGCGTGACCGTCGCACCGTAACTCAGGGCGACATTGTCGATCGTGTGCTCCGCGAGCAGGTCGGCACCGACGACAGAGCCGGCCGGCGCCTTGTCGAGCATCCACTCGTCGACCTTCTGGCCGAAGGCGGGAGGCGGGGGCGGCATCGACGGGGTGACGGCGATCTTTTTGCCCTGCTTCTCGATGTTCTGGACCATTTCCACGATCCGCTCGCTGGAATAGGCGAGGTTCATGGTGACGGTGCGGCCGCTCTTCTCGACGTTGGAGGACTGCAGAAAGGCCTTGAGGTCGACATCGCTGGTCTCGGCCAGGGAGCCCATCGCCACCATGCCCTGCACGATCTTGACGAGCTTGTCGGCGTTCTCATCCGAGCTGCCCTCGAGGCGCAGGCGCGAGACCGTGCGCGTTCCGTCCTCGCCGAGGCTCATCATGCCCGAGCTCACGAGCTGGAGCATGCGCGTCTGCGGCTGGTTGGCCGGAAAGAAGCCCTCGGCAGGCGCCACGCTGGCCGCCAGGAAGATGGGATTACCTGAGTTGGCGACCAGGCCAGAGAGGTGCGAACTCGACGACGCGCTCGCGAGCGAGGGCGCGGCGCCGCGGACGACGTCGCGCGCCTTGACCAGCCGCTCCTTCGATTTGCTCGCGATGATCACCGGCTCGCTGGGAAACGCGACGAACACTTGCCCGCCGATGGCGTAGGCCGGGAATGGCAGATCGGTCACTTCCTTGACCGCGTCCGCCGTGGTCAGCGTCGCCTGCAGGGCCATGGCCTCGAGAATCTTCCTCAGGTCGGGCGTGCCCTGCAGCACCAGGGCGCCGTCCACCTGCTTCGGGTCCTTGGAAAAATTGGCGCCGTAACTGACCGCGCTGCCCAGGGTCTCGACGATCTTGTCGAAATTGAGGCTGAGGTTGCCGTGGATCGGAATGATCGGGATCTGCTCCGCGCCCGGAGCATTTTGAATCACGGCCTGGGAACGGGCGAAGGCGATCAGCTCCTTGCCGAGGGCACTGTTGCGAAGCTCGTTGAAATCGACCGAGACGACCCACTGGGCGTCGGCGCCAACGTAGGCCGGATTGAAATCAGCATGGGCGACACCGGCCAGCAACAAGGGCAATGGCAGCAGTGCGATACGGGCGAGGGTTTTCATGGGAAAAAGGTGCAGGGAATGAGGTGGGTTGGTTATGTCCTATTATTCACGGAAACCCGACGAAAGGTTACATCGGAATTTAGGTTACGAGAGATGGAAGTCTGAAGCCCGGTGGCTGGAGGGAGGAAAGGCCGGCAACGAGACGCGCGGTCCTGGCAGTCCGTTTCTTCTGCGGTTGGCCCCCTCGGCTCCAGTCACTGTCCCCGGTCTCCTGGATTCAAGCGTCCGTCGGGCGCGCGCCGGCCAGTTCCTGGAAGGAAAAGACGGCGGCCGCGACCGCGACGAGCACCGCGGCAAAAGCCAGCACGATGGCGATCGTCACCCAGGCTGCATGCTGGGGATCACTCGGCATCGGCGGAGTCGTCGCGGTCAGCCGATAGACGAGGTCCCGGACCTGATGGGTCATGGAGAGACGGTTGATCTGGATGGGCGTGTTGCCGAAGCCGGCCTCGATCACGACGCCGTAGAAGAGCCCGGCCACCAGATAGCGCGACGTCGCCACGGCGCAGAGAAATCCGAGCGCAGAGAAGGCCGCGATCAGCAGCATTTGACCGAGCAGCAGCGCGGGAATCGTGGAGCCCAGATCCGGGATATGCCGGAAAACGCCCACTCCCGCGACCACGGCGAGGCCGGAGAGGCACAGGAGTTGGAAACAGGCCTGGTGGGCGAGGAACTTGAAGACGATGAACATCGGGCGGCGGATCGGCCGGGTAAGGATGTAGTCGATCGCGCCGGCCTTGAGCTCGTCGCGGAACGCGCCGCCGCCGGAAAGAAACGCCAGCACCGGGATGAGAAACGCGAGGTAGAACTCCGTGGTCCAGGAGTGGAAGACCTTGTCATGGCCATCGCGGACCACCGCGACGGCGAGCGTCGCGAGGATCGCGAGCACGAACGGCAGCGGCAGGAGCTGGCGCGGCGCGAGAAACCGGCGCGCGGTGAGCCGCCAGATGCCGCCGAAGGCATGCCTGGCATTGGGCGCGACCAGCGTGGCCGGCAGGGAAGCAGCAGGCGAATTCATGGGAGCGGAGGCGGGGCGATCGCTTTTTCGAGAAACGAACTGGTGCTGCGAACCTCGAAGATCCGCACGCCGCTCTCCAGCAGCAGCCGATGAAAGTCGCCGTAAAACTTCTGCGCCTCGAGCCACTGCGCGTGCAGCAGGCTCTCTTCGGCGACGATCT
>CALFNJ010000724.1 GCA_937902865.1 uncultured Opitutaceae bacterium | reverse complement strand
CGGTCGGCGCGAGCCGCATCGAGCGCGCCAATGTCCGGCTGATTTCCGCCACCAACCGCCGCCTGCTTGGGCTGGCGCAGACCGGCGAGTTCCGCGAGGACCTCTACTACCGGCTCAACGTCTTTCCGATCTATGTGCCGCCGCTGCGGGAGCGTCTCGACGACATCGAGCTGCTCGCCTCCCATTTCATCGCCCGCTTCGCCGCCGAAGCGCAAAAACGCATCGCCGGCCTGTCCGGTCCCGCCCTCGAGCTGCTCCGCGGCTACGACTGGCCCGGCAACATCCGCCAGCTCGAGAACGTCCTCTACCGCGCCATCGTTCTCTCCGACGGCGGCTATCTCGAGATCGCCGACTTCCCGCAAATCGTCGCGCAGGCCCGCGGCCGCGAGGAATCGCTGCGCCTGGCGAGCGCGCTGCCGGTCCCTTCAGCCCCGGTTCACATCGACGCCGCTAGACCCCGCAAAGAGGTCGAGACGCGGGAGGCAGTTCAGGACCGGTTCCTCGATGCCGGCGGCGATGTGCGGCCGCTCGAAACGCTCGAACGCGAGCTCATCGAGTTTGCCCTCAAGCGCTACGGCGGACGCATGTCGAAGGTGGCGCGGGCGCTCGGGATCGGTCGCTCGACGCTCTATCGCAAGCTTCGCGACTACGGCCTCGAGAGTGATATGTCCGACGCGGCGTAAGCCTGGGATAGCGGGTTACAGCAACGTCCCCGTTGCCCAAACGCCACATCGCGGGAACACAAAACGGTGAGGAATTGCACGCGTTAAGACTTGTGGTTTAAGCCCTTGGTGTCGGTCAAAGTCGCGCTTCGTTCTCCTCGGCGCCTTCCCCCGGTACCCGCCAATGACGGAGTCTGACTTTTGCGCGGTTTAATGGCTATTTTGCTGGCTGGCGTGGCACTCTCCGCCGTCGCCCTCCCGGCACTTGCGGAAGATGAATCGGCCGCTGCCCCCGCCGTGGTGCAAAAGGCCGCGCTGGTGGTGATCGCTCCCGCCAGATCCGACCTCGCCAAAATCATCAAGGCCAACCTGCAGAAGACGTACTACGCCGCCGATCCGTCGAGCCGCGCCTATGCCGAGGCGCAGAAGATCTACTTCTTCTACGGCGCTCGCGGCTTCGAGCCGATCTGGATTTCAACCGGCGCCGACGGCAAGGCGACCTTCTCGCCCAACGCCGCCAAGATCGTCGATGTCTTCAAGAACGCCGAGCTCGAAGGTTTGCGGCCCACCGACTATTTGAGCGACAATCTCGATCCCTCGACCGCCGGCGACGATCCGCAGAAGCTCGCCGCGCTCGAAACGGCGTTTTCCTCGGCCGCGCTCAGATACGCGCAGGACGTCTATGGCGGCCGCGTCAATCCGCTCGACGTCAATCCGCTGCTGATCATCGCGCCCAAAAAGCTCGATGCCGCCGACACCCTGACCAGGCTGGCTGCGACCGACGATCCGGCAAAGTTCCTCGCCGACCTCGATCCGCCGCACAAGGAATTCCAGCTCCTCAAGGCCGCGCTCGCCAAGTTCTACGACAAGGACTCGGTGAAGATCGAAAAGATCACCATCCCCGATGGGCCGGCGTTGAAGCTGGGCATGCAGGACGACCGCGTTCCCGCCCTGCGCGATCGCCTCAGCGTTGATGCGCCGGAAATCCCGGAGGGCGCCAGCGACGCCAAGGTCGACACCACCTACGACAAGCCGCTGATGGCCGCTGTAAAGGCGTTCCAGCAGAGCCTGGGTCTCGATGCCGACGGCGTCATGGGACCGGCGACCGTCGCCGCACTCAACGGCGCCGGCACTGTCAGCAAGGACGACATCGTTGCCAATATGGAGCGCTGGCGCTGGGAGCCCAACGACTTCGGCGCCTTCCACGTCGAGGTGAACATCCCCGAATTCCAGGTGCAGATCGTCAAGGACGGCGTACCGGTGCACACCACGCGCGTCGTCGTCGGCCGTCCGGCCAACCAGACGCCGGTGTTTTCCAACGCCATCCAGTTCATCGTGGTCAATCCGTACTGGAACGTGCCGCCCTCGATCGCCGCCAAGGAGATCCAGCCGCACCTGATCAACGACCCGAACTATCTCGCCAGCCAGAACATGGAGCTGTTGTCGGGCGCCAGGGTCGTCGACGCCTCGGCCATCGACTGGTCGACCGCCAACATCAACAACTATCACGTGCGCCAGAAGCCGGGCGGGCTCAATGCCCTGGGGCAGGTGAAGTTCCTGTTCCCCAACGACCAGGACGTCTACCTCCACGACACTCCGTCCAAGTCGCTGTTCGCCCGCTCCTACCGCGCCTATTCGCACGGCTGCGTGCGCGTGCAGAACCCGCTCGATTTCGCCGGCGCTCTGCTCGCCACCAACCCCGGCATCACCGAGGACACCATCAAGGCGCAGTTCGGCGACAGCGAGAAGTGGATCACCCTCAAGACCCACATCCCGATCCATCTGATGTACTTCACGCTGCGCGTCGACGACGACGGCACCATCCGCAGCTACGGCGACGTCTACGGCCACA
>CALFNJ010000723.1 GCA_937902865.1 uncultured Opitutaceae bacterium | reverse complement strand
CAGCTCTCGGCCGTTTCGGCCGGCATGCGCTTCCGCTTGCGGTAGAGCGTGGCCTGGTCGATGCCGAGCACCTCGGCGGCTTCGGCGAGAGTGGGGGTGCGCTCGATGACGCGCCGGATGTGCATCTCCTCCAGTCGCTCGAGCGAAACGAGTTCGCCCGCCTGCCAGAGATGCTGGCCGGTTGCGGCGGCGCTGGGACCGGAACGAATTTCCGCCGGCAAGTCCGCGGCCGTGATCCGCTCGTGCTGAGCCAGGATGGCGGAGCGCTCGATCACGTTGCGCAACTCGCGCAGGTTGCCGGGCCAGGAGTAGCGCTGGATCACCGCGACCGCCTCCTCGCTGAAACCCTCGATCTTGCGTCCGCACTGGCGGGCGAAGTGGTGGAGATAATGCTCGGCAAAACGGATCAGATCGCCCGCGCGCGCCCGCAGCGGCGGCATTTCCACCGTGATCACGTTCAGGCGGTAGAAGAGGTCTTCGCGGAACAGGCCGTCGGCGACGCGCTTTTTCAGGTCACGGTTGGTCGCGGCGATCACGCGCACGTCGGCGCGGCGCGTGATGTTCTCGCCGACACGCTCATATTCCCGCTCCTGGAGCAGGCGAAGCAGCTTCGCCTGGCTTTCCATCGGCAGATCGCCGATTTCGTCGAGGAACAGCGTGCCGCCGGTCGCGGCCTTCACCTTGCCCCAATGGTCCTTCATCGCGCCGGTGAACGAGCCGCGCACATGGCCGAAGAGCGTGCTTTCGAGCAGCTCCTTCGAGAGCGACGGGCAGCTGACCGTCACGAACGGCTTGTCCGCGACGAGGCTGTTGTCGTGGAGCTTGCGGGCGATGACGCTCTTGCCGGTGCCGCTCTCGCCGAGAATCAGGACGGACGCCGGCGTCTTCGCCGCGCGCATGAGGACGTCCATCACGTGGCGGAGTGACGCGGTCTGAAAATCGAACAACGCCTCGGGATTGCCGGCATTGGTCTCCTTGACCTGCTCCTCGAGCTGCTCGATCTGCCGGCCCATCTGGCTGAAGCGCTGCAGGCGGACGAGCACCGTGTTGAACTGCTCGCGAGTGAAGGGCTTTTCGAGAAAGTCGATCGCACCCAGGTGCATGGCCTGGACTGCGGTCTTCACCGTGCTCTTCGCCGAGAACATCACCACCGGAAGGTTCGGGCGGAGCTTCAGGATCATCGGGAGCACCGTGAGACCGTTGTCGCGGCCGAGATTCAGGTCGAGCAGCGCCGCGTCGAACTTCTCCTCGCGCACGCAGGCGAGGGCCGCTTCGGCGTTGGCCGCAGTCTGGACGTAGTGGCCCTCGTCCTCGATCAGCAGGCAGGTCGCCTCCCGGAAGATCTTGTCGTCATCGATGATCAGGAAATCCATGGCCGAAGGATTAATTGACGGAAGCCGTAGCCGGAGGCAGGCGCAAAATAAAAGTCGCGCCATTTCCCGGTTCGCTCTCGCAGCGGAGCTCGCCCTTCATGTCCCGGACGAGCCGGCTGACGATGCTCAACCCCAGTCCCGTGGAAGGCTCGCCGGCCGTAGGCCGGGCGCTGAGCCGCCGGTAACGGCGAAACAGCACCGCGCGATCCTCGTCGGTGAACCCCGGGCCTTCGTCCTGGATCCGGCATTCGCCCGAGCCGTCGGGGAGCGACGACACGCCGACGACGACTTTCCGGCCGGTGGGGGAGAACTTGATCGCGTTGGAAATCAGATTCTCCAGCACCTGGTCGAGCGCCTCGCGGTCCGCGAGGGCGACGGCGTTCTCGTCGTGGATCTGGAGATCGAGGGTGATATCCTTGCGCCGGGCCGCCTCCGCATACTGCCGCACGACGGCGCGGGCCGCGGCGCCCAGCACGAGCGGGGCGGGCGCCAGCGCCAGACCGCGGTCCGCCGAGGCGTTGGCGAGGAATTCCTTCACGAAGGCCAGCATCTGTTCCGTCGCGTGCAGCACATTGCCCGACAGCCGGCCGAGCCGGGAATCGGCCAGCGCTGTCGCACGCTCGTGGATGAGCTGCGCGCTCATCTGCATGCCGCCGAGATGGTTTTTCAAATCGTGCGCGAGGATGCCGAGCAGCTCGTCCTTGTCCTCCGCCAGTTGCTTCAGCCGGTCCCGCGCGGCCTTCAGCGCCAGATGCGTGCGCACCCGCGACACGAGCTCAGCCTGGTTGAACGGCTTCGTGATGTAGTCGACACCACCCACTTCGAGGGCACGGACGATCAGGCGTTTGTCGGAGGCCGCAGAGAGAAAAATGATGGGAATGTCCGCCCATTCCGGTCGCTCGCGGATGCGCTGACAGACCTCGAAGCCGTCCATGCCCGGCATGCGAACATCGAGCAGGATGAGATCGGCCACCTGCAGATCGAGTTGCCCCAGCGCTTCCGGTCCGCTGCCGGCGGAGGCGATGCTCAGCAAAGGCGCGGCGAGCAGGGTCGTCATGACCTGCACGTTGGCCGGCTGGTCGTCCACGACCAGCAGATGCACCGAAGGAGTGGAGTCGAAAGGCATGGGACGGAGCAGTC
>CALFNJ010000722.1 GCA_937902865.1 uncultured Opitutaceae bacterium | reverse complement strand
GTTGGACCGAAGAAGTAATGCCAGGGCTGGCCGGGCTTGGTCGCTTTGAGGAAGTCGTCGAAGTTGCCCCGAACCTCCGAGAGGATCTTTTCCCGCGCCTGGGCCACCGTCGCGCCGTTTTTCACCATCGGCATCGCGTGAATGGAGAAATGCTGTGCCTGGGTGCCATGGCTTTCGTAGGCGTACTTCTCGCCGCCGAACGGCGCATCGCGCGGCGTGCCCGGGCTCCAGACCTTGTAGCTCTTGCCGATGGTGTAGCCGGCATCGAGCAGCAGCAGCGGATAGCTCGGGATCGCCGGATCCCAGACCGCGCCGTCCGTGATCGAGGCACGGTCGCAGTTGAAGAAATAACGCCCCGACAGGAGCGAGCTGCGGCACGGCGTGCACGAGGGCGCATTGACGAACGCGTTGCGGAACAGCACGCCCTCGCGGGCGATCCGGTCGACATTCGGCGTGCGGACGACGTCGTTGAGCGTCGCGCGGCCATCGAGCCCGCGGTAGCAGCTCGCATAGCGTCCCCAGTCGTCTGCGAAGCAGAACAAAATATTCCAGGGCTGCTCGGCCTCAGCCGCGCGCAGTCTCGGCTTCGGCAGCAGGCATTCGGTGGCCAGCACGGCAAGACTCGCCGTGAGGGTGGCAGAAAGCACCTTCTTCATCGGGGGTAAGCGGGGGTTTCACTGACACAGAACCGCGCCCACCAAAGACGCAAGCCTCCCAACAGGTGGAAGCGCAAAGCCGCGAAGACGCGAAGTCCAAGCGGATGCAGCGCTATCTTACCACGCAATACGTGACCCACCTACCCATGACAGGTCGAAGTGCTTCTTCATGTCTTCGCGTCTTCGCGCTTCACCTTCCAAAGACCGACTACGGTCGCAGATCGCCTTCAACCCCGGTGTTTGCCGGTTTTCCGGTCAGGGCTCCGACCGTGATTTTAATCAGGGAGACGGCCTTGCCGTGTTCGGTGTCCCAGTAGTGCCCCTTGTCCGGATCGACCTTGATCACCGTCAGCTCCGGGTCATCGACCCCGCCGGGAAACCAGGCCTTCGCCAGGGACGTCCAGTGCTTTTCCCGCAGGTTGCGGTCATCGCTGACCGTCGCTGTGCCGAAGACGCTGAGATACTCGGACTTTCCCGGATTGGAGAAAAAGAGCTGCACATGCGGGTTCTTCGCGATGTGGATATTTTTCAGGCTCGAGCGTCCGCTGAGAAACCAGAGCGAGCCATCGGCATCGACGTCTTGCACCGCCATCGGCCGCACCTCGACCGGTAAATCAGCATTGGCGATTCCTGCTGGCGTGGCGAACAGGCATACGCGCGCCGACTTCGCGAGTTCGCGGATCGTTTTAGCGGCTTGTTCTCCCGTCAGGGTCTTCTCGTGCCCATCGGATTCTCGGTTCATACGCGCCACAGACGCCGGAACGGCGGCGCGGTTCCCGTGCCGCCGAACGTTCAACGTTGAACGTTCAACGCTCAACGTCCAACGCCCAGAGACCAGAGGTAGCGGTGACGCACCGGGTTCCGTGTCTGGGCTCGCTGAAAAGACAGCGCAAAACCCAGCGCCTCACGGCCGTTGCTACACTCGGCTGGAGACCACCACGGAGCACGCGCGCCCAACATCCGCTCCGCCCTTCCGTCCTTGGACGTTCAACGTTGAACGTTGGACGTTGAACGTTCCGCGCCGCCCCACGGCGCGGCTAGATCTTGGGCACGTGGATCGTGCTGATCATCGCGCTGCCGCTCAGGGCGTACAGGATCGTCAACGGATGCAGCACGGCGCCGCCGAGATGCCAGGCGCCGAGCCAGACTTCGCCCTGGAGCAGGCCGCGGAAATGCAGCACGGCCAGCAGCACGACGATGAGCACGCTCGTGGGAATCGGCGTGCCTTCGAAGTATTTCACCTTGCCGCTCTCATCGGACAATGCGTCGGCGGTGGCGTTGAACCGCGCCAGGCGGCTGATGCCGCAGGCGACGAAATAAAGCAGGATCACCACGTCGAACACACCGCGCAGCCCGACCGCGAAGCCGAGCGCCGCCGGCGCCAGGCCGAAGGAAATCACGTCGGCCAGCGAATCGAGATCCGCGCCCAACGCCGAGGATCGCCGGCGCCAGCGTGCCACGCGTCCGTCGGCGAAGTCGAAGACCAGCGCCGCCGGCAGCAGCGCCATCGCCAGCACCAGCCAGCGGCTTTCGCCGGTCACGAGGTATTGCATCGCCGCCAGCACCGACCCGCCGCCGCAAAAGCCGTTGCCCAGCGTGAGAAAATCCGCCGCCACGAAGGAGCGGATCATCGAAAACGGCTTTTTCCGCGGAGCCGGGACCGGATCGCTGGAGGGGGTCATCGGAGTTTTGCTTTAGTAATCGGCGAAGGCCGGGCGTTCCCGCGCTCGTGCGCGCAACGTTCAACGTCGAACGTCCAACATTCAACGTTCAACGAGCAGACATTCCAGGTGGCCGCCGACCTCCGGGCGGCGGCGGTTGACCGTCGCCAGCCGTGCAAGCCCAGCAGCCTCACGGCCGCTGCTACACTGCGCCTCGGGGATCGATCCTTGAACGTTCAACGTTGAGCGTTGGACGTTGAACGTTGCGCGAAGCCTCGCCTGGCGTGGCTTGGCGCGACCTCGCGTCACCGGCTTTTCGCCAGAGCCGCATCCGCTGCCTGCACGAAGATGCGGGCGGGTTCGTTCTCGAAATTATCCGGAAGATTCGAGCGCTGGATCATCATCACATAGACCACGCCCTTCACCGGATCCACGATCATGTCCGTGCCCCAGGCGCCCGGATGACCGAAGGTGCCGACAGACAGCGGCGCCGTGAGCCCCTCGTGCGGCGCGCGGACGATGAACACGCCGAGCCCCCAGCCGAGCACGTGGTTCATCTGACCCGCGCTGTAGCCCGTCAGGAGCTCGCCGGTATGGATGGTCGTCATCTGTTTGAACGAGGCCTCGCTCAGGTAACGCCGGCCCTCGAAATTGCCGCGGTTGAGCAGCATCTGACCGAAGCGGCCCAAATCCGACGCGGTCGAGAAGAGGCCGCCACCGGGCACCGGCGGGAACTGTCCGCGCACCGGGCGCCCGAAGGTTGGCGCCTGCACGTTCATGCTCTGGCCGGAGCGGTCCCGGGAGTAGCCGATCGCCAGGCGGGGCTGCTGCGCATCGCTCGGAAAGAACGTCGTGTCCTTCATCCCCAGCGGTCCGAAAATGCGCTCCTGCAGAAAGTCGTCGTAGGACTTGCCGCTGACGATCTCGACGATCCGCCCCACCGTATCGAGGCCGAAGCTGTTGTATTTCCAGCGCTCGCCCGGCTCGGCCAGCATCGGCGTCAGCGGGGATAAATAGCCGTTCATTACGTCAGTCAGATTCTTCGAGGCTAAATAGACCGGCCGCTTGATGTCCGCCAACCCGCTCGTGTGCGTGAGCAGCTGCTGGATCGTGATGTTCGCCGGCTTGCCGGACGGCGTCTTGAGCGCCGCGAACGCGGGAATGTATTTCGCCACCGGGTCGCTGATGCTCAGCTTGCCTTCGTCCTGCATCATCAGCGCCGCCGTCGCCGTGATCGGCTTAGTCGACGAGGCGAGCCAGAACAGGGTGTCGGTCGCCATCGGCTTCTTCGCGACGTAGTCCGCGAAGCCCGTGGCCTCGAGGTGCAGGACCTTGTCCTTCGTCGCGACGAACGTGACCGCTCCGGCGGTCTCATGCGCGTCGACCGCGCCCTGCATCGCCGCGCCGACCCCGGGCAGCGTGGGTGCGGCGTGGACCGCGGTGAGCATCAGCAGCGTCAGGGAAAGCGCAAGGAAGCGACGGGAAGAGAACGAGAGCATGGAGATCGTGGGGTTGAGGAGTGCCGCGAACATGCGAGGTCGCGCCAACGAGGGAAAGTTCAGGGTTGTCCATAGCGCCCTTGCGCAGGCCACCCGCTCCCCCTCAAGTCCCTCCGCCACCCGCATGCTGCGCATACCCCGCCACCTGTGTTGGGCGCTCCTGCCTTTGCTTCTTTCCGGCTGCAGCACCAGCGGACTGGAGTGGAGCGTGACCCGCTTCCATGAATTGTCCGCGATCAAGGGGAAGACCTTCATCATCGTGCCGATGCAGCCGGAGCTGGCGGGTTCGTTGGAATTCAAAAGCTACGCGCAGGCCGCGGCGAAGCGACTCACGGAGGTCGGGATGACGGAACTGCCCGACAGTAAATTCGGTTCGAGCGATTATCTGGTCGGTTTGGATTACGGCATCGGTCCTCCGGTGGTTGTGAAGGCCAGCCAGGAGATCTATGGCGTGGTCACGCCGCGGACGACGACCCTGGCAACGGCCGTCAATCCGATCACCGGCGGTCCGGTCACGGTGCTGCAGCAACCGAGCTACGGCACGGGCGGGTTCGAT
>CALFNJ010000721.1 GCA_937902865.1 uncultured Opitutaceae bacterium | reverse complement strand
CTCAATCCCGATCACGCGCCGCTGCCGGCGCGGACGAAGATCAAAACTCCGGCGTGACCGTCGACCGTTCGCCGGAGGCGAAGGTGTAGTCCGGCCCGGAACTCCACGTGAGATCGTTGACCAGGAACTTGGCGACAAAGGACCGCGCCGATTCGCCGAGCTCCACGCGCCATTCGTCGCCGGCGACGCAGGTCATCAACACGCCTTTATCCCAGCTCAGCCCCGGCCCCGAGCCGCGGAGATAGAGCGCGTTGCCAAAGCCGACGTCGATTTTGGCGACGATGGTCGTTTTGACGGTCTTGGTGGCCACCGGTTTGACGACGGCCCGTGCAGCGGCAGGCGTTGCCGCCGCGGTTTTGTTTTTTGCCGGCGGTTTGCCAGCCTTGGTCGCTGGGGCGGGCGACGTCTTGGGCTTGGTGGTGGATTTCTTGATCATGTGAAGGAATGAGATGGGACTTACCCCGAACGAAACGTTACCTAGCAAATGAGGGGCCAACGCGCCAGCCGCCTCTTGGTCAAATCTGCGTCACGCCGACAGGCCGTTGAGTTCGGCGAAAATAAGCCGGCGCGCGGGAGCGAAAGTCATTTCAGAACCACACCCGCGATGGGAGGCATGGGCGCCGTTTACGGCCGCCGGTTTCCTCGGTCACGGAAGTTGGTGGACCAGATCGGGATCAAACCGACGACCTCGTCGTTGCGAACGACGCGCTCTATCAACTGAGCTACTGGCCCAAAAGGGGAAGGGAGGTATTGGGAAATCACCGCCCGCAAGTAAACACCAATTTTCCAGACAGGGAAGAAGGCGGAAGGAAGAATTAAGCAAGGAGCCCGAGCTTTGCTCTTCAACCGCCGCCGGAAAATGGCCGGAGCGTCCGACTTCTTCGTTCCGCCTTACTCTTTTCCGCTATTCCAGCGCGCTCAACATCCGGGCGAAGACCATTTTGCCGCCCGCGCTGGGGAGGACGCTCATGATCTCCGCGCTGACGCGCTTGCCGATGTAGGCCCGGGCGGAATTGACCACGACCATCGAGCCGTCCTCGAGGAAGCCGACGGCCTGCGTGTCTTCCTTGCCGGGCTTCACCAGGTCGACTTCGAGGGTTTCGCCCAGCAGGAGCTCGGGACGGAGCGCCTTGGCGAGCTGGTTGAGATTGAGCCACGGCACGCCGTGGAACTCGGCCAGCTTCGCGAGATTGTAGTCGGTCGTGAGCAGCTTGGCGCGCATCGACTGGGCGAGGAACACGAGCTTGGCGTCCACGTGCTGGCTTTTCGCCACTTCGCTCTCGGTGATGCGGATGTCGATGTTCTTGATCTTCCGCAGCTCGCTCAGGATCTCGAGGCCGCGGCGGCCTCGCGCCTGGCGGTGCGGGTCGTTCGAGTCCGCCACGATCTGCAGTTCATCGAGCACGAAGCGGGGGATGATCAGCGCCGCGCTCATGAAGCCGGTCTCACAGAGCCGCGCGACGCGGCCGTCGATCAGCACGCTGGTGTCCACGACCACCAGGGGAACATCCACCTCGTGCGGCACGAAGCGCACGTACGGGATCACGAGATTGAATTCGTCCTTGCCGCGCAGCGCGATGACGGCGGCGAGATAGGGGCAGACGATGAACAGGCCCAGCCGCACCAGGTAGATCGTCGAAGGATCGATGCCGGCGGGATCGGTCGGATCGGCCCGCGCTTCGAGCAGCGGCGAGGCACCCACGAGGTACGCGATCAAAAGTCCGACCCCGAGGCCGAAGGTGAGGGCCGAGAGCCCGCGCAGCGAGAAGCCCTTCAGCATCATGTCCACCAGCACCACGAGCAGGCCGATGAAAAAGCCCACGACGATCGCCGTCACGCGGTGCAGGTTGGAATCGGCCGCCAGGGTCGTCAGCGAGACCAGCCAGCCCGCGGCGACGCACAGCGTGATGAAAAAGAGGCGGATCGAAAGGAGGGTTTTGTCCATTAGGCTCGGCGAGCGGGCTGCGGCGTCGATATGAGGTTGCGCGGACGCTTATCGGGGGCGCAGAAAAAGCAACGCGAACGACAAAAACACAAACCCGGCCATGATGATGCAGATCCACAGCTGAGCCTTCCGGGCTTTTTCCTTTTCAGCGGAATCGGGGTGCATTTAGCTGCCAATGAAGCACCTGCCGCATCCATGACAACGCAATACTGGTTGGTTAAATCCGAGCCCGAAGCCTATTCCTGGGAAAGCTTTGTGAAAGACGGCCGGACCGATTGGACGGGCGTCCGCAACTACGCCGCCCGCATTCATCTGAACGGGATGCGCAAGGGCGACAGCGTGCTTTTCTACGCCAGCGGGGGCCCGAAAGCCGTGATCGGCACCGCCGAAGTGAGCAAATCGGCGTTTCCCGATACCACGGCCGACGAGCCGGGCTGGGTGGCCGTCGAGCTCAAGGCCGGCAAGGCGCTGCCGAATCCCGTGACGCTCGCCCAGATCAAGGCCGAGAAAGCCCTTTCCCAGATCATGCTGGTGCGCCAGGGCCGGCTGTCCGTCATGCCGCTCGCGAAGGCCGAGTACGACCTGATCGTGAAGCTCGGCAAGTAGCACCTCGCATTGCTCGGAAAGTTCAAAATCCAAAAATTCAACGTTCAACGTTGAAGCGTCGGCAGGGTGATTGCGCGATCGGGTAGGGCGGGTCTGTGACCCGCCTTTGGCGCATCGATCAACCTGCGACGAAACGGGTCGTGGGTTTGGCGACGCGGACGAGGTAAAAGGCTTTAAGCGCAAAGACGCGAAGGCGCAAAGGATGGGGAGTTCTCCGATCTTTGCGCCTTCGCGTCTTTGCGCTTAACCTCTCCGGCTCCGGAAGCGAAAGCTGCCACGCGACGCTTCCGCAAAAATGGGGCGGCGACCTCCCGGTCGCCGGTTCGGAAACGCGACCGGGAGGTCGCGTCCTCACTTGGATCCAACTAGATCCTGGATCCATTCGAGAACCGGCCTGGAGGTTTCCGTCTCGCTAGTCGCTACACGCTACCCGCTACTTTCCGCTCCGCCCCTCTCGGGTCCTCCATCCTTGATCGTTCGACGTTCAACGTTGAACGTTGGATGTTGAACGTTACCCGCTCCCTGAAAGGGTAGGCTCCGGTTGATGACCGCGCTTTACGCCCTCACGATCTGTGCCAGCGCCGCGCTGCTTTTTCTCGTGCAGCCGATGTTTGCGCGAATGGTGCTGCCGCTGCTCGGCGGGTCGCCGGCGGTCTGGAACACGGCGATGGTCTTCTTCCAGGCGGCCCTGCTCGCGGGCTACGCCTATGCGCATGCCGGGGCGGCCTGGCTCGGCGTGCGACGCCACGCGGCGCTGCATCTGGTTGTGCTGCTGCTGCCGCTGGCCGTCTTGCCGATCGCCATTCCGGCGGGCTGGTCGCCGCCGACCGGGGGTAATCCGTCGCCGTGGCTGCTCGGCCTGATGGCGGTCGCCGTGGGGCTGCCGTTCTTCGCGGTGTCGGCCACGAGTCCGTTGCTCCAGCGCTGGTTCGCCGCGACCGGACACCGGCACGGCGCCGACCCCTATTTCCTCTATGCCGCGAGCAATGTCGGCAGCATGGCCGCGCTGCTCGCCTATCCGGTCGTCGTCGAGCCGCACCTGCGCCTCGCGCAGCAGAGCCGGTTCTGGATGTGGGGTTACTGGTCGCTCGTCGTCCTCATCGCCGCCTGTGCCGCAATGCTCTGGCGCACGAGCAAAGCGGGCGGCAGTTCCGCCCCGGCTGAAGCGGCGGTGCCGGTGCCTCAAAATCCCAACTCCAAAACCCAAAATCCAAAATCAATCACCGCCTCCCGTCGCCTGCGCTGGGTGTTCCTCGCGTTCGTGCCGTCGAGCTTGATGCTCGGCGTGACCAGCTACCTTTCGAGCGACATCGCGGTGATCCCGCTGATGTGGATCGTGCCGCTCGCGCTCTATCTGCTGACGTTCATCCTCGCCTTCGCGCGCCGGGAATGGATTCCGCATCTGCTGGTGGTGCGGGCGTTCCCGATGTTCGTCATCGCGCTCGTGCTGCTCTATAATCTGCAGATGGCCGAGCCGATCGGCGGGCTGATCGCGCTGCACCTGGTGACGTTTTTCCTCGCCGCGCTCCTCTGCCACGGCCGGCTCGCGGCGGACCGGCCCGGGCCGGAGCATCTCACCGAGTTCTATCTCTGGATCTCAGTGGGAGGTGTGCTGGGCGGCATCTTTAACTCTCTAATCGCGCCGGTGGTCTTCCATTCGGTTATGGAACTGCCGCTGGTGCTGATCTTCGCTTCCGTGCTCAGGCGCCCAAGCGCGCAAAAGCCGCTCACGTCCAGCGCCGCCATTTGGGCCGCGCGCAAAGACTGGCTCTTGCCGCTCGCGCTCGGTCTCTGCATGGTTGCCGTGATTGTTGGCGCTGCC
>CALFNJ010000720.1 GCA_937902865.1 uncultured Opitutaceae bacterium | reverse complement strand
GAACCCGCCTTCAGCGCTACTGGTCGTCCGGCCGAAGCCGCAGACCGACCCTCGGTGCGATACAGCAGATACCGCCCTCCGCCGCTCGCCGCGGATTCATGCAGGCGACGACGAACGAGTTGATAAGCCACCGCCGCGGGTTCCGAGAAGGCCTCCTCCGCTTCCCCCGGAATCGCGGATTGAATCCTTCCACCCGCGGTGAAAAACCGCAGCCACACTCCTGCCTGGCCGAAACGATCCTCGCGCACCGAGGGCGCGTCCAGCCGAAGGGATCCGGCGCCGGCTCCGTGTGGCTTTTCCCGAGGCGCCGATTCCCACATTCCGGAATTCCCCGAGTCATCAAGAATCGTGGCTGCAAACCAGACCCGGCCATCCTCCGCGCTGAGCGACGACTGCAGATCCCGTGCAAGCTGGTCGAAAATGACGCACGCCGTCGCGCGGCCGGCGAGCAGGCTGTTCTGACGCGACCAGGCCACCAGCATCCGATCGGAAACCGCCAGCGCGAAGCCGACGATCACCGCGGTCAGACCGAGCGCGACCAGCAGCTCGAGGAGCGTGAAGGCATGGGATCCTTTCGTTTTCATCGCTCGCGAAAGACAGAGCCCGAAAGCACCATCTGATGGAGGCCATCACGCCGTGACGCCGGCCATCTGACCTGGGTCGTGAATGTGAGGACGCAGGCCGATTCATCCGCCGAGATCGGCGAGAGATTCTCGTCCCGCACGAGGGCAATCTCGAAATATTTTTCCCGCTCACGCCCGCTCCAAAGCGGATCTCTATCCTGCCCGACCCGGTCGGCCGTCGCATCTGCGAAAAACAGGCGGCGATCCGTCTTTGGCTCACTCCCTTCGGTGGAGTCCATCCGCCGCAATTCCTCCGCCGTCATCAACCAATCTGCCACCTCTTCCCAGGGACGCGCGCGCAACCGACCCAAGAGCGTCTCAACGGCGCGAATCCCCGCCTCCGTTTCTCCGGTGAGCCGGGCCGCATCCGAAATACCGGTGAAAAGCCGCAGCACCACCGCGATGCCGACCGCAAATATCCCCAGGGCGATCACCACTTCGACCAACGAGAAGGCGTCCGACGAAGCCTCCTGCCGTCCTCTCCGCAATGCTCCAAGCTCCATCGCCATCGTCATCGTCATTCACTGCCGATCCCGGCAAACGGAGGCAGCAGTTCGATTCCACCCATGGCGCGCGCCCCGACCCCACGCGTGGCCCTCGGATTGTCGAATTGAGGTGGCAAGCCATGCGTTTGGCGAGCGGTCCCAATCACCAGCCGCGCCGCCACCGGACTTACGGTCCCATCGGGCGAAAATTCGAGATAGTAGCAGGCGAAACGCCCAGCGCCTCCTAGCATCGGCAGCTCACTCGCGGTCCCTACGACTGAAACCGGTGCCGTGTCTCCCGATGGCCAAACGAGTCCGGAAGTCACCTGGCTGGCGGGCACGGCCGGTGGCACGACGAAAACCCCGGCCGGCAGCGAAATCGGAATCTCATCCGTCCGCCAGGCTTCGACCTCGCCTTCATCGCGAACTGCGATCTGCAGGCATCGCAGATAGGTTTCAGGTTCGAATTCCCTGGAGGAAGACAGAACGGAAGGGATCAATATTCTGACCCAAGCCTGACGGGAAATCGCCTCGGCCCGCGCCCGCCGCATCAACGCCAGCACCTCTGCCTGACCTGCCTGCAGAGCCGCGCCGCGATCGCCGTCACGCCGCGCGAGGCCGATTCCACCCAGCATCACGCCGATCAGGCCGAGCACGACCAAAAGCTCCACCAAGCTGAAACCGTCGTCTCGTCGCATGCTTCCTCTCTTCACTTCCAGCTGCAGACGAGTTGCGCCGCATCGAACGCGCGCGGCGGCGCGCTGTAGAAAACTACTCCCGCTCGCACACCGCCGCCGAAATCCGCCATCTGCGGCCGGATGGAACGTCCGTTTCCTTCGGGAACTTCAACCGCCGGCAGTTCCGCGTAATCGTTCCGATCGATCATCCCGTCGAAATTCCGATCTACCAGCACGGCGATATCCGTGCCTTCGAATCCATCACGAAGGAGGTTTCTCCGGACCGACTCAGCCGCATCGGCCGGGAAGAAATCGCCTTCGGCAAAAGACAGAAACCGCATCCGCCGAAAATTCTGCGCTTCCGGCGCCGCCTCTCCGGATGCGACGACCGGCAGAGCTGAGCCATCCCGGCGGCAGCCCGCGAGCACATCGTGAAACCGATGTTCCGCCGAGGTATTCGTCGAGGCTCCGCCGTTGACCTTGTTCGAGCCGTCGAACTCCGGGTAGCAGCCATACTCCTGCCGGAACGCCTCAACCGCCATGACCCATTGTCCGAACTGTACTCGCGTCCGGGCACGGTTCGCCGCCTTCCGGGCGCCCCCAAGCGTGGGGACAAGAATCGCGGCCAGGATTGCGATGATCGCAATCACCGTGAGCAACTCGACCAAGGTGAAGCCGGCGCCGCTGTTTAGGAGACCCGCAACAGAAACCGGAAGACAGGTTCTCGCTTCCTCCGCATTTTGGCGCTTCCCAACGTGAAACACGGAAACTCGATTGATCCCCGTGCCCGCAAATGTGGGCGGTTGCAGGCCGGAGAAATGCCCGCGACCAGATTTCGGTGAGGGGTTCATCGCGGCGCGCTTCCCCACAGATTGTCGGCATTGGCCTCTTCGCTCCCTTGGGCGGACGCAGCGCCGCTTGTCGTGTCGGGCGGTTGATGGCGACCGTCGGGGCCGGCCGAATAGAGCCAATAGCCCGACGCGGTCCACGCGGTCGCCGCGGAGGCTTTCTTGTAGTAATACAGATAGCGGCGACCCCACGGATCGAGCGGAGCAGCACAGATTTCGGATTTCGATTGGGATTCGTCCGCCTTCGAAAGCAGTGCCGAGGGAGTTTCCAGAGTCAGCGTCGACGTTTCGAGGAAGGCCGGCCCGTCCTCTCGATCGCTCGCTGCAAAGGCTGTGGGGCCAAAGACGCCGCCGAGCGCGTTGAAAAGTTTGGCCTGCGCATGATGCGTGGAAAGGGGCTGCTCGAGCGTCGGCGAGGCTTGGGGAAAATCTCCTGTCTGCGGATAATCGCCGTAAGCGCGGCGATAGCTCTCGAGCGCCTGGGCGATCAGCGCGAGTTCGGCGCGCCCGCGGGCGAAGGCGGCGCGCTCCCGCACCCCCTGCATCGCCGGAACCGCCAAGGCCATCAGCACCGCAATCAAGGCAACCGTGATCAGGATTTCGGCGAGCGTGAATCCGGCCCCCAATTTCGGCTGAGACGACACGATCGGCATTTCCCTCCGAAACGCCTTCCCGCCTGAAACTCTTTCACACGCCGCGTGTGAAATTGATCAAAACATTCGAAACATTCACTACCGAGGCACGGAGACACCGAGAATCCATCGACCTCGGGAAATCATGCTCTGTGGCTCTGCGCCTCCGTGATGAAACTTCCGGGAAAATAAAAAAGCCGCCACGGGACTGGCCCGGGGCGGCTGAATTCTGCGGGGAAGGTGTGGCTTATTCCTCGGACTGCAGCGCGGCGACGACCGAGAAGTCCTCGAGCGTCGTCGTGTCGCCCTTCACCGTGCCGCCGGCGGCGATTTCCTTCAGGATGCGGCGCATGATCTTTCCGCTGCGGGTCTTCGGCAGGCCGGCGGCAAAACGGACATCGTCCGGTCGCGCCAGCGAGCCGATTTCCTTCGCGACGTGCGCGCGGAGTTCTTCCTTCAGCTGCGGCGAGGCGTTGAAACCGTTCTTGACCGTGACGAACACGACCAGGGCCTGGCCCTTCAGGTCATCGGGACGGCCGACCACCGCGGCCTCGGCCACGGCAGGATGCGACACGAGGGCGCTCTCCACTTCGGCGGTGCCGATGCGGTGCCCGGAGACGTTGAGC
>CALFNJ010000719.1 GCA_937902865.1 uncultured Opitutaceae bacterium | reverse complement strand
ACAGTAGGCGATCCGCGACTGCACCTCGGGATTGCCCCAGGGATTCTGGCCGAAGACCCGGATCGTCCCCGAGCTCGGCTGGATCTGGCCGGTGAGGAGACGGAACAAGGTCGTCTTGCCGGCGCCGTTGGGGCCAACCACGCCGGTGATGCCGGGATGCACCGTGAAGGTCACGTCGTTCAGCCCGAGAATCATCCCGTAGAAGCGGCTCAGGCTGTCGGCCTGGACGACGGCGCGCGGAAGCGGGTTGGCGTTCACGTTCATTCGGAGCGGAGCCGGCGGAGAAAGGCGGCGGAGCCGGCGATCGTCAGGAGCGCGAGCCCGATGAGGGCGCCGGTGAAATCGGTGGGCGCGGCTTTTGTGCCCGTCGCCGCGAGATTACGCACGAGATTCTGGTCGAGCAGCGGCAGTTGCGCGCTCGCGGCGGCGAGCGCCTCGTCCAACCGGAACATTTGCTGGCGGACCTGGCTGAGGTCGTAACTGAAACTCACATGCTGCAGCCAGGACGGCGACGACGGCAGCTTGGCCATGGTTCCGGCCACGAGCCAGAGGCTGATCCAGATGATGCTGGCGACGCGCCCGACGCGCGTGAGGGCCGAGACGCCGAGCGCGATGGCCGCGAGCGCGACCAGCGCGATGGCGTTGAACAGCAGCGCATGCCCGAACGCCGCGAGCGAATAGACGACGAAGTCCCGATCAGGTGCGAGCATCATGCTCGTGAGCCAGCCGAAGATAAGCGGACCGGTCCAAAGCATCAGAATGACGCCGGCAATGATGCCGAGCTTGCCGATGAGATAATCGGTCGAGGTGAGCGGACGGGACAGGTAGATGGTCAGGGCGTTGCTCGCGCGGTCGCGGGCGATCAGCTGCGGCACGACCATGGTCAGGGCGATAAGCGTGAGCCCCAGGCCGAGGTAGGAATGAATCCAGAACGCGAACGTGAAGACCCCGTGAATGCAGATATCGGGATAAAGCGTCACCAAGCCACCGAGGGCCGAGACCATCGCTTCGGCGCGCGGCCCGAGGTTCTCCGCGAACGTCTGCAGCCAGCCATCGGTGGCGACCGATTGCGTGAACAGAAATCCGAATGCGGCGACGACCAGCCCTGCGACCCAGGCGGCGATCGTCAAAATGAGGAAGACGCGTCCCCGCAGCAGGTGCTGGAGGCCGGTGACAATGATAGTCCACCGGCGAGCTCCCACCCCTTTCGGCGTCTCGCGCCAGCGGCTCAGGTCAAGGCTTGCTTCCATGGAGAGAGGGATTCGCGACGTTGCCGTTGCCATTGCCAGCGAGGGCTTGGACGAACAACTCGTGCAGCGCGTTCGGATTGGCGACGACCTCGGCGGGCGGAAGGTTGTGGACGCGCATCAGGTCGAGCACCCACTCGATGGAGTCGGAGGCGGATTCGACCCGGAGCCGGCCATTGGACCGGCGCTCGACCTTCAGGCCGGCCTCGCTGAGCGCGGCAAGGAAGCGATCCGTCTCGCCGGCGGGAGCGATCTCGACGATGCGGCGGTGGCGGTTCTTCAGCGCCTCGATGGTATCATGCTCGAGAAGCCGACCGTGCGCGATGATGATGACGCGGTCGCAGATGCGCTCGATGTCCTGCAGCAGGTGCGACGAGATCACGACGCTGATGCCGAGCTCGCGCCAGAGCGAGCCGATGAGCCGGAGGATGTGCTCGCGGCCGGACGGATCGAGTCCGTTGGTCGGCTCGTCGAGAAAGATAACCTCGGGATCGTGCACCAGCGCCTGGGCGAGCTTCACACGCTGGCGCATGCCGGTCGAATAGGTGTCGACCAGTCGGTAGCGCTCCTGCCCCATCCCGACGAGGTCGAGGATTTCGTGCGCGCGCTGCCGCGCCTGGCGGAACGACATGCCCGAGAGTTGTCCGCAGTAGGCCACGTACTCGCAGCCGGCCATGCCGGGGATATGGCAATCCTGCTCAGGGCTGTAACCGACCTTCTCGCGCGACTCCCGCTGGCTGGCGCGGATGTCGCGTCCCAGCACGCGTCCGACGCCCGAGGTGGGCGTGGTGAGGTTGAGCAGGCACTTGATGAACGTGCTCTTGCCTGCCCCGTTGGGCCCGAGCAACCCGATCGTGCCGCGCGGCACGCGGAGGGTAACGTCGGCCAAGGCGCGCTGGGTCCCGTAGGTTTTTCCCAGCGCCTCGGTCTCGATGATGAAATCTCCGCCGCGTTCAGCAGGCCCCGGCGCAGGCGGCAGCGGCGGTGGAGAGGCGGTGGCAGAAGGGTTCAAAGGAGTCGACGGAGCCGGAGAAAAGCCAGAAAAACGCGATGGTGTTTCTTGGACTACACCTCGGAACCCGTCGAGGTTACAACTTTCGCGCGGGCGCCGGTTCCGGCAAAGCCCCCAAGCCGGTTTCGCACAGAGACACGGAGGACACAGAGCTCGGAATGGAATTTTTCTCTGTGTCCTTTGTGTCTCTGTGTGAAACCGGTTTTGAGGACTTGAATCGCGGACTGGTGAGCCGGATTTCCTTTAGGGTGCGGGCGGCGCGTTCTTCGAACGTTCAACGTTGAGCGTTGGATGTTGGACGTTGAACGTTGTCCCAGCCTGCGCTGGGATCCCAGCGTTACCCCGCCCTGCCCCAGGGAGGTTTTATCCCCATGAACTCGTTTCGCTCGCTCATTTCGTGCGCCGCCCTGGCTGCGGCTTTGTTCGTCAGCACCGCTCCAGCCGCCCACGCGGTCGAAAATCTCGATCGCGGCATGATCGCGATCCGCACCGGCGAGACGTCGGTTTACCTCGGCTGGCGCCTGCTCGCGAGCGATCCCGCCACGCGGGTGTTCAACGTCTATCGCTCCACCAACGGCGGCGCGCCGGTGAAGCTCAACGAGACGCCGATGGCCGACGGGACGAATTTCGTCGATCCCTCCGCTCCGCTCAATCAGGCGAACGCCTGGTCGATCCGCGCCGTCGCCCTGCCGCGCGGTGGTGCGCCGGAAGAAGGCGACGTCGTTGGCCGCGTCGAGCTGCCGGCCAACAGCCCCACCCAGTCGTACATCAGTATCAAGCTGCACGACGCCAACACCACGTTCCAGAAGATCAGCTTCGCCGATCTCAACGGGGACGGAAAACTGGACTGCATCATCAAGCAGCCGAACGCCGGCCTCGATCCGGGGACCACCGGCTTCAGTCCCGACACCTACAAGATCGAGGCGTATCTCAACGACGGAACGTTCCTCTGGAGCAAGGATCTCGGCTGGAACATGAACCTCGGCATCTGGTGGACGCCTTACATCGTCTGGGATTTCGACGGCGACGGCAAAGCGGAGGTCGCGCTCAAGACCGCGCCGTTCGCCGCGACGCGCGAGGAGTCGTTGTCGGAAAAGGACGGCCCGGCGCGCGGGTTCGTCGTCAAGGGCGACGAGTACTGCTCCATCCTCGACGGCATGACCGGCAAGGAGATCACCAAGGTGAACTGGGTGGAGCGCGGGGATCAGCGCGACTGGGGTGACGACGAGGGCAATCGCGTCAACCGCAACCAGATCGGCCTCGCTTACCTCGACGGCAAGACCGCGAGCCTGCTCGTCGCGCGCGGCACGTACACGCGCATGGTGGTCGACGCCTACAATCTCGTGAACGGCAAGCTGGTGAAGCTGTGGCGTTGGGATGGCGACAAGGACAAGCCGCAGATCCGCGGGCAAGGCTCGCACACGATGGTGGTCGGCGACGTCGATGGCGATGGACGCGACGAGATCATCCTCGGCTCGGTGGCGCTCGATCACAATGGGAAGACCCTGTGGAATCTCGGCCTCGGCCATCCCGACGTCATGTACATGGCCGATCTGATCCCCGCCCGCCCCGGCCTGGAAATCGCCTACGGCTACGAAGACGCCGAACGCCAGAACGGCATCTGTGTCGTGGACGCCCGCACGGGCCAGATCATCTGGGGCCATCCCTACAAGACCACGCACATTCACGACCAGGGCATGATCGGGGATTTCATCCCGTCGAACCCGGGCATGGAGTTTTATTCCGCCGAATTGGACGGCACGGGCAAGTGGCTCTATTCCGCATCCACCGGCGAGCTCATCGGCGAGGAAGATCTCGGCGGCCTGAGTCCGCGGGCGGTCTGGTGGGATGCCACGGTCACGAAGTCCTATCTCCCCGGACGCTATTTCGGCGCCGCCGGCAGCCGCGGCAACGGCGGAGTCGGTGCCGTCGGTGCGGCCGCGCGCGCGAAGGCCGCCGCGGCGTTCGGCAATACGCCCGCTCCGCGTCCGCCGGGCGGCGGTGGCGGCAACGGCTACACGACGTTCAGTCCGATCCTGAAATACGGCACGGGGAAGATCGGCGAATACCAGGGCCGCCTGATCGCCACCGCTGACATCATGGGCGACTGGCGCGAGGAGATCATCGTGACGATGCCGGGCGAGATCCGCATCTACACCACGACGATCCCCACGACGCTGCGCCGCCCCGCGCCGATCCAGGACCCCCTCTATCGCAAGGACGTCGCGCTGCAGACGATGGGCTATTTCTACCCGCCGCAGCTCAGCTACCACTTCCGCTGAGCGGACTTCTCCGGAATTTCACCACAGAGGCACGGAAGCACAGAGAAATGCCGATGTAGGGGCGTTCCTGGCGGACGCCCTCAGGGACTCGAGCAAAAGCCAAGCGTCCGCCAGGAACGCCCCTACGTCGGCAGGCTTGATCTCCGTGCCTCTGTGCCTCTGTGGTAAAAATTCCGAACGATCGGATCTTATCACTCGATCTTCGGGTTATCGATGCCGAGGGCCTCGGCCAGGTCGGTCAGGTGTTCCTGCTCCTGCACGCTGATCTCGCGGAGCACCTCGCTGAGGGCGAACTCGCCCATGGCCTCGGCCTGGCGGATGCGCTCGCGGTAGGCGACGAGGGTAACGCGCTCGTTCTCGAGATCGAAGTGCAGCATGTCCTCCGCCTTGTCCGACAGCTTCACTTGCTTCGGCGCAGTGACCGGCGTGCCGTTGAGGTAATCGATCTGCTTGGCGATCTTGAGCGCGTGATCGAGCTCCTCGGAGGCGTGTTTCTTCAACTCGCCCGCGATGTGCTGAAACTTGGCGCCCTTCATCGTCTGGCTGTAAACGATGTAGGCGATGATCGCCTGGTACTCGCGCGCGAGATCCTCGTTGAGGAGCTTGATCATCTCCTTGCGGGAAATCGGCGCCGCCTTGGCAGCGGAAGCAGGATTCTTGTTTTCCATAAGTGCCCGTCACGGACAGGCATGGCACCGGTTGGTTCGGCGGAAATTTAACCGTCCTCTAAAACCATTTCCGCCTCAATTGGGTTGGGTCGCAATTCGGTAACCGCTCTCAGTGCGTTCCACTTTACCGAGATTGACCAGCCACAGCAGGCGAAAATTGACCTGAGCGAAAGTGGTCCATTCCACGCCAAGGTTCTCTTTCAAAAAAACCATCACGTCCGCTTCGGTCTGAGGGCTGTCGGCGTTCCTCAAAAACTCCATGATCTCTTCGACCCCGAGAATGTTCTTTGCGAGCACCTGATAGAGCGCATCGGAGCTTTTGCTTACTCTTACTTCCTTACCGTCCGTCGTCAGTGTGATCCTTCCATCGGCAACGGTAGTAACGCCAATCGCTCGTGGCACGTTGGCATATCCTGCAGCGGTCTTTTCACTGCGGACCTGGGGAAATTCAGCCATGAACCAGCTCACCAGTTCCGCTTTCGTCATGGGATGAGCGGCAACGGCGTCCAAGACGCGGAAGAGAGTCTCGACATAAGCATCAATTCCACCAGGAAGCGGCCAAAGACCCGCTCGCTTCGCCCCTTGGCGACGGACTTCTTCCTCGGGATTTTCGTTTTCGAAATATTCCAGATCGAGGGAATAGACCGGAACCTGAACTCGTCTGACACCGATATCATTGGCGAACAGCAAATCCAAAAGCTTGTCGCCATTCACCAAGGCAATCGGAGTTTTGCCGGCAGCTTCGGCTTCAGCTGTGGCATCCCGCGTGAAATCCGACGTGGTGATGATCAGTCCACGCTGATCAACCTGCGCGCTGCCTCGCAGTTGAGTTACCACGCTTCCGCTAATGTTGTTACCGGTCTTGTAGCGTTTAACCTGAACGACCGTTTTCACGCTGGTAATTCCCCCCAAGGTCAGAACCGCCGTGACATCGATCCCCTTATCTCCACTCCGGCCTGTCACCTCGACTTGTTCATATCCCAATTGCTCGAGCAATTCGGCGACTAAAACCTCGAACTGCGCAGGATCCATCGCGAGCAGTTTTTCGTGGAGGGATTTCCGGACGAGTTGATTTTGGTTATCAATCGTCACCTCGGCAGATGAGGCAGACGCCCCAATTCCGCGGATCGTAAACTTTCCTCTTCCAACCTTTTTGAAGGGGCTTCGTGGATTTTTCCGAATATCCACATAGAGCTGCGCCCCCATCGTTGCGTCGGGCGTAGCTCCCTCACTTTCAATGAGCCCAGCCTCGAATGCGCGTTCGACGATCTCCTTCGGACTGAGCGGGGTTTCAGAATCAGTTAGGATTCTCTCCGCCGCTTTTTTGAAAGAAATCATCGCCATGAAGAAAGCACTCGACCGCTTAACCGTCAGGGAGAATCGGGTGTCCGCATTTGCACGAAGAACGCCGACTTCACCGGGCCAAGCGTCAGGTGCACCGTCGTAACTTGCTGGCCTTCGACGGTGGCTGAGGTGGTTTCGGCGGGTTCGGTTTCGCCGGTGTGGGGATTCCAGAGAGCGAGGGTCTTGGCGCCGCGGAGGGCGACTTTCACGTCGACGGGCTGTTCGGCGGAGTTGGCGAAGAAGTAGAGGTCGCGGCCGTCCTTCACCTTGTGGATGTAGGTCAGGGCGCCGTCGTAGGCGGTGCCGCGCTTCAGGGGCCAGAGCGGGTCGGCCTGGATTTCGACGTCCCGCACGGGATCGGTCTGCTTGAGCAGAGTCTGGAGGAGCTTCGCATCCGGGCGCGGCACGAAGTAACCGCGGCCGCCGGCGGCGTTGCGGTGGGTGAAGTAGCTTTTGAAGTCGTCCGCCACGATCGAGATCTCGGCGGTGAGCGGGTTCACTTCGGAAATGCCGAAGACCTCCTCGACCATCGCCCGCACTTCGGCGTCGCGCTGGAACTCGGCGGAGTGCGAGGGCAGCTTGCTCGTGCCGATCACGGTGCCGCCCGCGCGATAGAATTCGAGGACGCGCTTGGCGGCGTCCGCGGAAATGGTGTCGCCGCCCGGAATGATCAGGACGCGGAATTCCTCACGGTTCAGACGATTGTCGAGCACGAGGTGCTGCCCATCGACGCGGCAACGACCGGCGAGAATCTCCGGATGCAGGTAGGTGTAATCCACCCGCAGTCCGCGATAGAGCATCTCGCCGACGTCCATGTAATCGAACTCCGGCGCCGGGATCGCGCCTTCGAGCGCGTAGTAAAAGCCCGCACTCGAGCCGCCCCGCGCACCGGTCGCGGGCTGAGCGAAAGTGTACGCCGACTGCAGTGCGGCGATCGGGTAAAGCATCGCGACATCCGCCACGTGCCGGCCGCCCTGGAGCAGGTAGCCGAGCCGGCCGAGATAACGATCCGTCTCCGGATCGATGCCTTTCTGGCGCGCGTCCATCTGCATGTTCACACCCATCGCGAACTGATCCATGGCGGTGCGCATCGCGATCGTCGGGCTCATCGCGCGGTATGCGGCGTAGGTTTCCGCGATGCACTGCGGCCAGTCGTAGTTGAACGCCGCGGAGGTGACGATCTTGTAGGCTGCGAGCGAGCGGCCCGGATAGTAGATGTCATCGATGCCGGGGATCTGCTGGCGCTGGAAGACCTTCATCAGGTCGCCGGTGACACCGACCGGGCTGATCGCCTCCTCCTGGTCCTGGTGTCCCGCCATCTTGATGCCGTGGTCGGCGCACCATTTCGCCACCTGGCCGATGTAGTTCTCGGCGTAGAGCTCCGCGCGGAATCCGAAGAGCGCGTTGCGCGCCGCGGCGGTGTCGGGACCGATGTCATACCACAGCGCGGGATAGAGCGTCATCGGCGACATGCCGTATTTCTTCTGGAATTCCTCGTTGAAGTGCGGCGTCCACAGGCGGCCGTCGGGCATGTGCATGGACGGCTCATCGTAGAAGGTCTGTTTTATGACCGTGCCGAAGTAATCCTTCAGGTGCGTGTAGTAAGGCTCGAAGTTGATCGCGATGTACTTCTGCACCGCCTCGCGGTCGAGGTAGTCCACCGCTCCGCCCTTCTGCGATGCCGGCCGGAAAGTGCCGTCGAGGTAGAACGCCATCAGCTTCCAGCGGCCCGCAGGCACATCGCAGGTGAGCATGCTGCGACCGGCCGAGGTCGTGCGCTGGCTGCTGACGTCGACGCGCGCGCGGGTATCGAGATTCATCATCACGGCGCCGAGATACGGACCGGCGGGAATCTCCAACTCGGCCTTCAGCGGGCCGGTGACGTTTTTCTCGGCGAGCTCGATGCTCTTTTCCGCCAGCTCGGGATATTTGGAATAGAAGAGTCCGCCGGCGATGCCGCTCGGATAAGTCCACTCGTCGTAGATCATGCTCGCCGGGAATCCGTGTTTGAGTCCCTCGTCGATCGCCGCGCGATAGAGCCGGAAATAATCCTCGCTCAGGTAGGCGACGCCCTGGGTGTTCGCCGGGCGCTTCGAACCCTTCAAATACTCCTCGGACAGACCCACGGTCGAGCCGCCGCCCGGCCCAAGTTCGAACGCACCCCAGGATTTCGTTTCGGCCGAGGCGCGCACGGC
>CALFNJ010000718.1 GCA_937902865.1 uncultured Opitutaceae bacterium | reverse complement strand
CCTCGTTGCCGCCTCACAATGAATCTGAGGTTGGCCGCGAAAAGTCTCATAGGACGCAAAAAAAGAAATCCTCCTTTTTGCGTCCCTCTGCACCTTTTCGCGGCCAAAAATCCGTTTCGCACCCACGCCGTGCGCCTGAGCATCAAGTAACCTATTGGGTTACTTTTTCCCGCAATCAATCGTGAGGTTCGTTCACGCTCACTTCAGCCGCGCGATCGTCGGGGTCTCGTTCTCCTTCTCGATCGCCACGACTTTCTGGTCCTTGAACACGACGCGGAAACGGTCGTGCTCCTGACGCAGCGAATAATTCAGGTAAAACGGATGGCTCGCATCACCCGCGAGATAGTACCGGTGATAAAGCCCACGGTAGAGCAGCCGGCCGTCCTTCGTCTCGTAATTGGAGTACATCCAGACCTCGTTGCTGCCGTCCCTCTGCGGACGGATCTTCACGTGATCCGGCTCGCCCAGCGCCAGCCGCACCATGTCCATGTCGAAGCCGGTTTCGACTTTGCCATCCTTGATCAGGTCCAGCTGCTGCGGCGGCAATTCGCGGACGATCTCCGGATGCTTGCGAATGCGGACTTCCGGCGTCGCGCAGCCCGCGAGCCAAGTGGTGGCGGCCAGGGCGGCCAAAGCGAGGCAGGTTTTCGCGGTTTTCATGGGCGGATCGCAAAAAGGTCTTTCGTGTGCCGACTGACCAGAATTGGATGCGCGGGTTCGTCATGAAATCACTTTTTCTCTGGGACATTGATGGAACCTTGATCAGCTCCGGCGGCGCGGGCATGCGCGCGCTGCAGACCGCGCTGAAAACCACTTTCGCGATCGACGGCTCGCTCGCCGACATCGCCTTCGCCGGCCGCACCGACCGCTGGATCATGCGCCGCGTCTTCACGAAGTTCGGCCTTGCCGCCACCGAGGAGAATTTCGCGCGCTACTTCGAGGCTTACCTCGCCGCCCTTCCCGCCGAGCTGGCCAACCCCAACGCCCGCGTGCTGCCCGGCGTCGCCGCCCTGCTCCAGGACGCCGCTGCCCGCGGCGATGTCGTCCAGGGTCTGCTCACCGGCAACGTCCGCCGCGGCGCCGAGATCAAGCTCGGCTTCCATGGGCTGTGGCACCACTTCCCGTTCGGCGCCTTCGCCGACGACAGCGAGCTCCGCAACGAGCTCGGCCCTCACGCCCTGCGCCGCGCCCACGCGCATGCCGGCGTGGATTTCGATCCCGACCGCGTCTGGGTCATCGGCGACACTCCGCACGACATCGAGTGCGGCCGCGCCATCGGCGCGCGCACCCTCGCGCTCGCCACCGGCTCACATTCCGTTGCCGAGCTCTCCGCCCATCATCCGACCGCCGTGCTCGAGAACCTCCGCGACGCCGCCGCGTTCTGGAAGATCGTCTCCTGAAGGTGGAACGCGTTGTCCCTAACGCGTTGTTGGCTCCGTCTGCGTCAAACGTAAGCAACGTCTCTCAGCGCGTGAGGGACAACGCGCTCCACCTCGATGACGCCTCGGGCCCGGGGGGGGGGGCCGCTCGGCGTCACGCTCTGATGTAGGGGTGTCCCTTGGGACACCCGTTCGCGTCGCCAACCGAAAGCCCGGGCGTCCCAAGGGACGCCCCTACATCGAACAGTTCCGCTTTCGAATCCGCCTCGCACGAGCGGATCGAGTCCAACCGGACGGGCGGGCCGCCCGTCCCTACCTTCAATCTTCGAGCCATTCCACCTCAGCGCGCGTCCACGCACGCGCATTCCGATCTCCGAGGCTCGACCATTCCGCAACCCGCAATCCGCCTTCCGCAATCGCGCGATTTCTATCGCGCCTGCGCATTCTCCACCGACGACACTTTGCCGCCTTCGAAGACCACCCGCTTCGACTCGTCCGGCCGCAGCGGCCAGCCCCCGCTGCTCACGCCGACGCCCACCGCGCTGTTGCGGCTGTAGGAGCCGACGCCAAAGCCAATCCCGATCCGCGGGCTGGGCTTGCGGTAAATCCACGACTCCGACTGTCCGTCCGCCGTGGTGCGCGTCGCCACACGTTCCGGATCGCCCAGCGCCATGCGCACCTGGTCCGGGGTGAAGCCGAGATCAACCTGGCCGGCCGCCACCTTCTCGCGGACTTCGATCGGCCAGCTCTCGTATTCGGCGCGATTCTTCGAGATGCGCGAACTCACCGAAGAGCAGCCGGCGGCCAGCAACAGCAGCGCCGACACCAGCAGCAGACCCACCGTGCGCGAATGAAGGGAGGCTTTCGGGTTCATGAGGGAAATTGGTTTGCGGCGGAAAAACCGGCATCGCTATGGACAGTCGCCGGTCCTTCCGGTTCATTCCCTTCCTCACCATGTCCCGTCGCTTTACCATCGCCATCGGCTCCGACCACGCCGGGTTCAAATACAAGCAGGCCATCAAGGCCATGCTGCTCGCCGAAGGGCATACGGTGCGGGACTTTGGGACCAATTCCGACGCCAGCTGCGATTATCCGGACTTCATCCGGCCGGTGGCCGAGGCCGTCGCCCGCGGGGATTTCGAGCGCGGCATCGTCCTCGGCGGCTCGGGCAACGGTGAGGCGATCGTTGCCAACCGCGTCCGCGGCGTCCGCTGCGGGCTCTGCTGGAACGAGCAGGTCGCGATCTGGAACCGTTCGCACAACGACGGCAACGTGCTCTCGATCGGCCAGCGCACCATCACCGAGGCCGAGGCGCTGCACATTGTGAAAGTCTGGCTCACGACCGAGTTCGAAGGCGGACGTCACCTGGCCCGCATCAGGAAAATTGACGGGGTTTGAGTGACCTTTCAGGTTGTCCATTCCGGAGCCGCCAGGCGCCGGGATCCAACCGTCTCCCACTCCACGTCGCCGGCATGTCTGCCAACAAGGGATTACGCCTCATCGCGATCTTCGAAGCCGTCAAAGGCTTCTTTGGCCTGCTGCTCGCGATCGGCGCGATGATCCTTTCCCAGCGCGACCTGCAGGCACTGGCGCAACAGGTCATCGACGCGCTCCGGCTCGATCCCGCGGCGCACTACACCAGCCGCTTCATCCAGGAGGCGAGCCTGGTCACGGCCCCGGACTTGTGGTGGGTCGCGCTCGGCGCGCTCGCCTACAGCCTGTTCCGCTTCGCCGAAGCCTACGGACTCTGGCGCGAGCGCACGTGGGCCGAATGGCTCGCCGTGGTCAGCGGCTCGCTCTACATCCCCGTCGAGATCGTGTCGCTCTTCCACCGCGCCACCGTTTTCCGGTTCGCCGTGCTCGCGATCAACCTGCTCGTGGTGCTGTACGTGGCCTGGACCCTCGCCCGTCCGAAGAAAAAGATTCTGCCAGCGCCCGCCGCTCCGACGGCCTGAAGGTGGGGCGCGTTATCCCTAACGCGCCGTCTGTTTCTGATCGAAGGGTAGGGACGGGCGGCCCGCCCGTCCGATTCGGCTCCGTCCGCTTTCGTCCCAGACGAACCGACTGCTCGAGTCTGCCCTGTGATTATCGGTTCACCCGCCTGACAGACTCCGCAGCGCGTTAGGGACAACGCGCTCCACCCTCCGAGTTTTTGCGTTTCCTGCGCCTTTTCGCGGCCATCTCCCTCCGCGGATCGCACGCATCATTCTGTTCTCCCTGCCTCCCATGGACAGACGGGCCGTTCGCCCTTACCTTGATTTCATTTCCATGGCCTCCCTCTCCTACCAGCACATCTACCAGCCCGGCAGCAGCCCAACCTCCCCCACGCTACTCCTGCTGCACGGCACCGGTGGCAACGAACGCGATCTCCTTCCCCTCGCCCGCGCGCTGTCGCCCGAATCCGCCGTGCTCAGTCCGCGCGGCAAGGTCAGTGAGCACGGTGCGCTCCGGTTTTTCGCGCGTCGCGCCGAGGGCGTTTTCGATCCGGCGGAGGTCATCGCCCGTACGCACGAGCTGGCCGATTTCATCGCCGCCGCGTCCCAAGCCTACGGTTTCGATTCAGGCAAGCTGACCGCGGTCGGTTTTTCCAACGGCGCCAACATCGCCGCCACGCTCCTGATCCTCCGGCCCGAATCGCTCGGCGCCGCTGTGCTGCTGCGCGGCATGGTCGTGCTCGACCAGCCCGCCCTCGCTGGTTCCCTCGCCCGCAAACGCGTGCTCCTGACCAACGGTCGCAGCGATCCCATCATCCCCCTCGATCATCCACCTCGCCTCGCCACCCTGCTCCGCGCCGGCGGCGCCGACGTCACCGAGCAGATGTTTCCCGCCGGCCATGGCCTCATTCAGAGCGACATCGCCGCGGCCCAAACGTGGCTGCGGCAATAAAGCAGATCATCCCGCCGAACTTCCGGAATCGGAATTTCACCACAGAGGCACGGAGACACCGAGATTGATCCGATGTAGGGGCGTTCCTCGCGGACGCCCGGTTCGAATTCGAATCCGGACGGTGGAGGAACCCCTTTGGCGTTAGGAAATCTGGGGTTTGGGATTTCTTCTCCGTGTCTCTGTGCCTCTGTGCCTCTGTGGTGAAATTCCGAAGATGGCATTCCGCAGATTCTGACATCACATTTTCGTCGTCGCATGAATCTGACGTACTTTGGCCACTCCTGCTTCCTGCTCGAAACTCAAGGCCATCGGATCGTGCTCGATCCCTATCTGCGCGAGAATCCCCACGGCTCGGTCGATCCGGCCAAAGTGCCCTGTGATTTCGTGCTCTGCTCGCACGCGCACGACGACCACATCGCCGACGCGCTCAACCTTGCCCGCCTGCACGGCGCCACGCTCGTTGCGCCCTACGAACTGGCCAATCACTTCGCCCTGCAGGGTGCCAAAACCCTCGATCTCATGCCCGGCGGCGGTGTTACGCTGCCCTGGGGCCGCCTCCAGATGACACCCGCCGTCCACAGTTCCGCGCTCGAGCTGCCCAACGGCGAAACCCGCGCGATGGGTGTCGCCGCCGGCTACGTCCTCCGCGCCGAAAACCGGTCCATCTATCATGCTGGCGACACCGCCCTTTTCAGCGACATGCAGCTGATCGCCCGCGGCGGCCTCGACCTGGCGCTCCTGCCCATCGGCGACTTCTACACCATGGGTCCCGACGACGCCGTGGAGGCCGCCAAGCTGCTGCGCCCACGACTCACGGTGCCGATGCACTACAACAGCAACGAGCGCATCAGAACCGATCCGCATGCCTTCGCCACCGCGGCGGCACGGGCTGGCTCTGCCGCCCGCGTGCTCACAGCCGGCGAGACGATCACCGTCTAGATTGTCGCTTTCCGCTCCGTTGACGTCCGGAAATTTCCACCGGAGCCGCCAGCAGCCAAACGCGGATCAAATCGCGCGCGGGGTTTGCCGCTGCCGTCGCGCCCACGCCGCGCCCAGGAAAAACGGGATCAATGGATAAACGAACCAGGCGTAGCTCCCAACCGTGAAGGCAGGCGCTGTCTCCGCTCCCAGAAACCCGTGGCCGACGTTCAGAAGCAGCCAAAGCGAGACACCCAGGCCGAAAGAAATCACCGGGTCCACAATCGCCATCGCGCAGCAGACCGCGATTTCCCGGCCCAGCGAATACCGCGCGATCCATTGTCCCGCATAAAACGATCCAGCAAAAACGGCCGTCAGCATCTGCAGCTGGCCGAAGAAGCGTGAAGGTTCGGAATGAAGCGACAAATGCGGCAAAATCCATGTCCTCGCCATCCGCTCGGAAAATAAAAAGACGAATTCGGCGAGCACGGTAATGAACCAGCTGACGACGCTCCCGAGCGCGGCCATTCCCAAGATGAAGCGCGGCTCGGATTTGGTGTCGGACCAAACGGTGCCGAACCACGTCCGAATCACGTGGACCCAAAACCAGCCCTCGCCGGACGCCGCTTCGGTTTCCAGCAGGTCGCCGATCACCGTCGCGGCCCGCGACCGCTCCATGACCAGCGACATGAACGATTCAGCAATTTTTCCTTTATCCATGGGCAAGGCCGGGAAGGGAAATTCCGCGGAGGAGGTTTTGATAGGAGCGCTGGGCGCGTGCGACCGCGTCCAGTCCACTCGGGGTGATTTTGACAAAGCGTTTGGCGCGGCCGCCCCGGTCCGGCGTCGGATCGCCCAGCCGCGATTTGACCAGGCCCTTTTCCTCCATGCGCGCGAGCGTCGTATACAGCGCCCCGGGCGACGGATCACGGTCGGTGTGCGCCGCGATCTCCTCGCGAATCGTGACTCCATAGGCGTTCTCCCCGAGGCGGAAAATCGCCAGGAGCACCACCTGCTCAAATTCGCCCAGAGGAGTATCGGCCATTAGTCCTACATAGTAGTTCTAATCCCGCCACGTCAATTCGGAAACCCGGCAAAGGCGGACCAGATTTTTGAACAGGAGGAAGACCGCGGCCGAACCGGGTCCAAACCTCTTCCGTCCTCGGATCGCCTCCTGCGAAAAATCTGCCCGCTTCTGGATGTAGCAGCCGCCGTGAGGCGGCTGGTTCGGCTCTGTCCAGGCAACAAACCCAAGCGCGGAATCCCGCAGCCTCACCGCCGCCGCTACCCTCTTGGCTTCGCGCAACCCCGGTTCAATGGTCGCTCGTTGGCGTTTGTAAATTTGGCCTTTGAAATTTCCCCAGTCGGTCCCCCGGTGGGGCAGCACAGCCAATCTCTCGCTTGCCACGCCCGGTCCGCTGCCCAGCGTCGGTGTCGGACATGGCATTTCCCACACCTCCCGGCATCCTCAAGGAGCGCAGCCTGCGCGGAGCGGAGCTCGGAGGCGATCCCACCGCCGCGCTGCTCCGCATCTACGCCTGGATGCATCTCGCCCGGGCCACGGACAACCGCATCCTCGAGCTTTTCCGCCAGGGTCTCATCCGCGGCACCGTCACGGGCGGCCAGGGCAACGAGGGGCTGATCGTCCCGCTCGCGCTGCTCGCCGACAAAGCGATCGATGTCATTTCCTTCACGCATCGCGGCTTCGGCGGACACCTGATCTGGAGCGGACATCTCTGCGACCATCTCAACCAGTATTTCGCCAATGCCAGCAGCCCGACCAAGGCGCGCGAGGGCAACATTCACCACGGCGATCCGTCCAACCGGTCGCTGCCGATGATCAGCCATCTCGGCACCATGCTCTCGAACGTGGTCGGTGCCACGGATTCGCAGCGCCGCTTCGGCCGGCCCGCCGTGGGCTTCGCGCTCTTCGGTGACGGCGGCTCGAGCACCGGCGACACGCACGAGTCGCTCAACCTCGCCTCGCTGCTCTCGCTTCCGATCGTCTTCGTGATCGAGAACAACCGCTACGCCTACTCCACCCCGGTCAGCGAGCAGTTCGCACCCGGCACGGAGCTCTGGAAGCGCGCCGCCGGCTACCAGATGGAGGGCTTCGCGATGGACGCCACCGATGCGGAGAGCTGCGCCCGCACCCTCGCTGCCGCGGTGGAAAAGGTCCGGCAGACCTCGCGTCCGATCCTCATCGAGGCCCACACGCTGCGTCTGCGCGGGCACGCCGCGTACGACACCGGCGACTATCTGCTGCCCGGTGAAAGCGACGATTACTTCGCCCGCGACTCCCTGCCCAAGCTGCGCGCCCGTGTCACAGCCCTCGCCGGAGCCGAGAAAGTGAAGGCGCTCGAGACGGAACTCGATGCGTTCATGGAGGAATGCATCAAGCTCTCCCTCGCGCTCCCGCGTCCTGATCCCGCCGGCATGGCCGCCGATCTCTTCGCCCCGCCCGCGCCGCCGCTGCCGTGGAAACCCGAGCCGTCCGCGCCGGAACAGCTCAACTCCGCCCAGGCCCTCAACCGCGCGCTGCGCAAGATTCTCGTCGAGCGGCCGGAGTCCCTCGTCCTCGGCCAGGACATCGCCACCTACGGCGGCGCGTTCAAGGTCACCGAGGGCCTGCTCGCTGATTTCGGCCGGCCGCGCGTGTTCAACACCCCGCTCGCGGAAAGTGCCTGCACCGGCTACGCGATCGGCCTTGCGCTCAACGGCCATCGGCCGATCGAGGAATTCCAGTTCGCGGATTTCACCACCGAGGCGACGACGCAGATCGCGCTCAACGCCGCCACGATGCACTTCCGCTCCGGCGCGAAGTGCCCGCTCGTGCTGCGCCTGCCCGGCGGCGGCGGCCTGACCTTCGGCTCGTTCCATTCGCAGGAGCTCGAGTCCTTCTTCCTCGCGATGCCCGGCCTGAAGGCGCTCTACCCAAGCACGCCGCAGGATGCGTTCAACGCGTTGCTCGCCGCCTACGAGGACAACAATCCCGTGCTGCTCTTCGAGCACAAGGGTCTCTACCGCCGCGGCAAGCAGCCCGTCGTCTGGGATCCCCAGTACCGCGACGTCTGGTCGCCGCGCTCGGTCCGCACCGGTGACTTCGCGACGTTCGTCACTTATGGCGAGATGGTCCACCTCGCCTCCGAGGTCTGCGATTACTTCGCCGCCGAGTACGAAACCTCCTTCGACCTCTTCGACCTCCGCGCGCTCGCGCCGCTGCGCCTCGATGCGATCAAGGCGTCCCTCGCGCGCACCGGCCGGCTGGTCGTCCTGCACGAAGGCCGGCGCACGCACGGCTTCGGCGCCGAGCTTGTCGCCCGCCTCACCGAAGAGCATTTCTCCTCACTCAAGTCCGCCCCTCTCCGCATCGGCGCCCTCGATCTGCCCGTCCCGTTTGCGCCGGAACTCGAACAGGCGTTCCGTCCCACCAAGGAAAAGCTCATCGACCAGCTCGCCGCCTGGATCGGCTAAACTCCGCCTCCCGCAGCCAGGCCGCTCACTCCTTGTTACCTGTTACTTGGCTCTTGTTACTTTCCTCCACCGATGTCCTCCCAC
>CALFNJ010000717.1 GCA_937902865.1 uncultured Opitutaceae bacterium | reverse complement strand
CTGGAGAAGATGTCCACCGTGGAAGTCGAAGCCCGGAGGAACGATCTTTGCGCGCGCTATCAGCAGGCCGTGATCGATGTCCTGGTGCGACCGACGGGACTGGCGTTCGAACGCGATGAGGCCGGGTTCCGGAGCATCGGGCTGTCGGGCGGCGTCGCCAACAATCGCGCACTCCGCGCGCGGCTGCAGACCCTGGCCGAAGGAAAGGGCGTTTCGTTTCTCGCGGCGAAACCGGAGCATACCGGAGACAATGCCGGCATGATCGCCTTTGCGGCGTGGATCGAGCAGCTGGGTGAAGCGGGAGTTTCCGGCATGGATCTCACGATCGATCCAGCCCTCGCGCTCGCGGCTCAGGTGTAGTCCCGCCGGAGGTTGCTCGGCAGCAGGCCGAGCTCCTCGCGGTATTTCGCCACGGTGCGGCGGGCGATGTTGATGCCCTTTTCCTGCAGCTTGGCGACGATCTCCTGATCGCTCGAAGGCTTGGACCGATCCTCGATCGTGATGATCTCATGGATCATTTCCTTCACGCTCTTGTTGGACACCGCGGCACCGCTGTCGGCTTGGTAGCCAGGGGTGAAGAAAAACTTCATGTCGAACACCCCGTGCGGCGTCTTGATAAACTTGTTGGCGATGGCGCGACTGACGGTGGTTTCGTGAACCCCGACAACCTCGGCGATCTGCGTCATGGTCAGCGGCTTTAGCTGGGAAACGCCGTTCTCGAAGAAGGGTTCCTGCACCTTGATGATCTCGCGGGTGATGCGCTCGATCGTCTGCTGGCGCTGCTCGATTGAATTGATCAGGAACTTGCCGGAACGGATCCGCTCGCGGAGATAGTCGCGCTCCTCCTTCGAAAGCGTGCCCTTGGCGATGAGCTCGCGGTAGGTGTTCGAGATGCGCAGCCGCGGAATGTAGTCGCTGTTGAGCGAGATCGTCCACTTGTCGCCGTCCTTTTCCACGGTGACATCGGGCACGACGATCCGGTTGTTGTCCTCGGCGAACCGGCGTCCGGGCGCGGGATCGAGGGTTCCGATCTCCTCGATGGCGACCTGCACATCGTCGGCGTGCGCGCCGAGCTTGCGCGCGATCTCCGGGATGCGCCGCCGGGAGAGCAGATCGAAATGGTCGCGCACGATGCGCGCGGCCATGGTGTCCCTGCGGCCCTTCGCCGCCAATTGGAGGAGCAGACATTCCTCGAGGGATTGCGCGCCGATGCCGGCGGGATCGAAGGTCTTGAGGAGCTGGACCGCCTCCTGCACCGACTCGAGTGCGATGCCGGTCTGCAGCGCGACATCAGCCGGACTCTGGGTCAGGAAGCCGCGGTCATCGAGGCTGCCCACGAGATAGCGCATGGCCTCGACCACGGCGGGGGAAAGGTCGGCCAGCTCGGCCTGCTGCATCAGGTGCTCCTGGAGGGAAGTTTCGCTGACGAGCGAATCGAAAAAATGCTGGCGCTTCTCGGCGTCCTCCGAGGTGAAAGGCTGGGCGCCACCGGCGTTCGCCATGTGGTCACGCCAATCCTCGTCCAGTTTATTGAGGATCTGAAATTCCTTCGAGAAATCCATCTCCTCCCGGCTTTCCGAGGTATCCGAATCCGCGGGAGCGCTGGCGTCGGCACCGTCGAGAGCGGCCTTGGCGGTATCGTCCTTCTCCTTGTCGAGGCTGACTCCCTCCATCGGCAGCTCCTCGAGCGCCGGGTTGGCCTGCAACTCCTCCTGGATAACCGAACGCAGATCAAGCGCCGCGACCTGCAGAATCTTTAGCGACTGCCGCAGCTGCGGCGCGAGGACAAGAGACTGGGTTTGGCGATGACGAAGGTCTTGGCTAAATCCGGGCCCGCTCATGGACAGTGTGAACGATGACGCTGATCATTGGGGTCAGGTGATCGCAGTGGGAGGGCGGGAAGAAAGCGGAGCGGCGATGGGCTCGTTGTGGCCCATGATTTCCTTGAGGTAGACGCCGAGTTTTTCGTTCGTGGGACCGTAACGGTCGCTGTAGAGGTAGAGCTCGAGATCGGTGAGCATCTCGTACGCGCTTTGATAGCGTTGTTCCCGATCCCGCTGGAACGCCTTTTGGAGAATGGCCTCCAGCTTGGGATCGATGTCGGGCCGCAGTTTGGCGAACTGCGGGATCGGCATCGAAAGAATGTTGCGGCGCGACTGGGCGCGATCGGTGGCGCGGAAAATATTCCGACCGAGGAGAAGCTCGGTGAGGACGATCCCGAGGGGAAAGAGATCCGCTCGGGCGTCGGTCACCGCGTAGCTGGCCTGCTCGGGGGAGAGATACTCGTCCTTCCCCGCGATGACCTTGCCTTCCTCGTTGTACATCAGGTCGAGCGCCTTCGCGATGCCGAAGTCGGTGAGCTTCACATCGCCCTCGTAGGCGATGAGGACGTTCTTTGGACCGATGTCGCGATGCACGATGCCGAGCAGGCGGCCTTCACCGTCGCGCTTCTGGTGGGCGTAGGTCAAACCGCGGGCGATGCGGGAAACGATGAACGCCGCGATGTCGATTGGCATCGAGCGACGCAGGGCGCGGTGACGCTCGAGGAACTGCTCGAGGTTCACGCCGCGGACGAACTCCATCACCATGAAATACTGTCCGCCGACCTGGCCGAGATGGTAGGTCTGGACGATGTTCGTATGGATGAGGTCAGCGACGAGGCGCGCCTCGCCGATGAAATTCTTCTGAAACTCCTCGATGGCGGAGTACTCCTCGCGAATGAGCTTCACCGCCACGACCTTCTTGAAATTGCCGGCGCCGCGCTGGAAAGCCTCGTAAACGACGCCCATGCCGCCCTCGGCAACCTTGTGCACCATCTCGTAGTGGATCTCGTTGAAAACGTGTTTTATGGACGCCACGCCGTGAGAAAAGGGGAGCGGCTTGGCACTGGCAAGGATGCAAATGATCGTTGGCACGAAATTTGCAGCCGGAAGTTTGACAGAGGTTCGCGGGATTCTAGCTTGGCCTCATGATCACTCTGACACCGCGCGCGGCCCAGCGAGTGCAGGCCATGCGGGCTGAACTCGATTCGCCGGCAAAACGGCTCCGCATCTTTGTGGAAACGGGCGGCTGCTCGGGATTCCAGTACGGGATGTCCTTCGACGAGCAGAAAAGTGGAGACGCCGAGATCCAGAGCGAAGGGGTGTCGATCCTGATCGATCCGACCAGTCTTGCGTACCTGAACGGCTCCTCCGTCGATTTCGACGACGGGCTGCACGGCAAGGGCTTCGAGATCAAAAACCCGAACGCCCAGAGCACGTGCGGCTGCGGCAAATCCTTCGCCTGAGCGAGGCGGGCGCGGAAGGCGCGCCGGCTATTTTTGGGCGGCGTGCAGCGCCACGATGCCGAAAGTCATCGCCGTCGCGGTGACTTCGCGAAAGCCGGCGGCGAGAATTTCATTCGTCAGGCCGGCGCGATTGGGAAACTGCTCGATGGAGCTGCAGAGATAATCGTAGGCGGAGGCCTCGCCGGTGGCCAAGCCGGCCACGCGCGGCGCCACGCGTTTGAGGTACAGGTAGTAGAAGGGACGGAACCACGGCTGAGGCTGGGAAAATTCCAGGACAAAGAGCCATCCGTTGGGCCGGAGCACGCGCCGCATTTCCCTGAGCGCGCGCGGCCGGTCCGCCATGTTGCGCAAGCCAAAGGAAATCGTGACGGCGTCGAACGCGGCGTCGGGCAGGGGAAGCGCGAGTCCGTCGCCGGGCAGGAAACTCACGGATCGATAACGTTCCGCCGCCTCGGCCGCATTTTTTTTCATCACCGCCTGGTCGAGCATCGGCTGGCAAAAATCCATTCCGACAATGGCGGTTTCGGAACCCAATCCACGAGCGAGCGCGAAGGCGACATCGCCGCTGCCGGTTGCCAGATCGAGAATGTTGCGCGGCGACCGACGGCGAACCGCCGCCACCAGCCGCTTCCGCCACCACAGATCAATGCCTCCGCTCAGCAAGTGATTGGCGAGATCGTAGCGCGGAGCCACGCGGCCGAACATGGCGTTGATGGCAGCGGGATCAGGCATGCGGAAGGCGAAGGGAAGGGAGGAGCGGCAGAATTGCCACCGAAACCGTACTAAAGGTGGAACCTTTGGCCTACTTGCGAATCTGTCGGGCGTAGAGCGGGAAACGCACGCTAAGTTTCAGCCGCTTTTGAAAAGCGATTAGCCATAATGGGTTGACGGAGTAAGGCATACGCAAGTAACTTAAAAATAGACCAAGTTTAGGAATGACTTAGGAAAGTTCACTCATCAGGAGAAATTCCACATGTCCACCAATCTGACGAAACGCGAGATCGTGCTCGAGATCTACAAGAAGACCAACTTCCCGCAAAAGCAGGTGGTTGAAACCGTTCAGCGCACGCTCGACATCATTCAGAATGCGCTCGCCGCCGGCCGTAACGTGGAGCTGCGCAATTTTGGCGTGCTCGAGGTGCAGGTGCGCAAGCAGCGCATCGGGCGCAATCCGAACAAGCCCGAGGCCGAGGTCGTTATCCCGCAGCGGGCGGTCGTGAAATTCAAGTCGGGCAAGATTTTGAAGCAGCAGCTCGCGAAGCTCGATCTGACCAAGCTGGGTTGAGCGGGCCCGGCCGGACGTTGCCGGGTTGGCCGGAGGAGAGAGGAGTCGCCGGAGCATGGTGTCCGGCCTGGGGTGTCGGCGAAAAATGATTCGCCCTGTGCCGGTGCGATTCGCAAGGTGGGACTTCCATGCCAACGTTCCAGACCCTGCCCGGCTTCCGTGAATTCTATCCCGAGGATTTGGCGCGCCGGAATCATATCTTCCGGTTGTGGCGGCGGACGGCGACGACGTTTGGTTTTTCGGAATATGACGCTCCGGTGCTGGAGCCGCTCGAACTCTACAAGGCGAAGTCGGGCGAGGAGATCGAGAACCAGCTCTTCAGCTTCAAGGACAAGGGTGATCGTGAGGTTGCCCTGCGTCCGGAGATGACGCCGACGGTGTGCCGCTTGGTGGGAGCGCGCGCCAATGCGCTCAAGCGTCCGATCAAGTGGTTCAGCATCGCCGAATTTTATCGCTACGAGCGCATGCAGAAGGGCCGTGGACGATGCTTTTCCCAGTTCAACGCCGACATCTTCGGTGAACCCGGCCCCGAGGCGGAAATCGAGTTGATCGCGCTGCTCGTGCAGTGCCTCTGCGCCTTCGGGCTGACGGAAGAGGATTTCCGGGTGCGGCTCAGCGACCGCAACCTCTGGCTCTACTATCTGGAGACCCTCGGCCTGGATGCGCCGCGCATTCGCGGAGTGCTGGGGGCGATCGACCGCTATGAGAAATACGGCGACGATGCGTTCAAGGGCTACACGGAGCAGTTCGGCGCGCTCGACGCGGGAGTGAAGGAGAAGATTTTGTCGTTTCTGCAGATCAAGTCACTCGAATCGCTGGAGAGTCTGCTGGCGGCGTCGGGCGGGGAGAAGCTGACGGCGCGCCTGGCGGACTGGCGCAAACTTTTGGACGGCCTCGCGGCGATGGGTTTGGCGCGTTTTGTCGAGGTCGATCTCGGCGTCGTGCGCGGCCTGGCCTATTACACGGGCTTTGTTTTTGAAGCCTTCGACCGCAAGGGCGAGTTGCGCGCCTTGGCCGGCGGCGGGCGTTATGACGACCTGGTGGAAAAGCTGGGCGGCCCGGCGCTGCCGGCGACGG
>CALFNJ010000716.1 GCA_937902865.1 uncultured Opitutaceae bacterium | reverse complement strand
AGAGAATCGCGAGCACGATCAGCGGCACGGTGAGTGCGAGACCGCCCTCATGCGCGTGATCGGCGCCTTCGCCGCGCGGCGCGCCGAGGAAGGTGATCTTCCAGAGGCGCACCATGTAGAACGCGGTGAGGACGGCGGTGAGCGCGAGCACGGCGAAGACCGCCTTGTTGTTCGCGAACGCGAGGTAGAGAATCGCGTCCTTCGAGAAGAAGCCGGCCAGGAAGGGCATGCCGATGATCGCAGCGACGCCGATGGAGAAGGTCGCGAAGGTGATCGGGAGTTTCTTCGCGAGGCCACCCATCTTGAAGATGTCCTGCTCGTGGTGGCAGGCGTAGATGACGGAGCCGGAGCCGAGGAACATCAGGGCCTTGAAGAAGGCGTGCGTGGTCAGGTGGAACATCGCCGCACCGACGCCAGCGGCGATCGTCATCGTGTGCGTCGTGCCGCCCATCTCATGCGAGATCACCAGCGAACCGAGGCCGAAGGCCGCGACCATGTAGCCGAGCTGCGAGAGCGTGGAGTAAGCGAGGACCTTCTTGATGTCGCGCTGCGTGATCGCGCAGAGGGCGGCGTAGAGAGCGGTGGCCGTACCGACCCACATGATCACCTCGAGGGCCTGCGGCACCATCAGCACATGGATGCGGCAGAGCATGTAGATACCGGCCGCGACCATCGTCGCGGCGTGGATCAGGGCCGACACGGGCGTCGGGCCTTCCATCGCGTCCGGGAGCCACACGTGCAGCGGCAACTGGGCCGACTTGCCGACGGCGCCGCAGAAGAGCAGCAGCGGCACCGCGGTGCTGAAAACGTGGTGCTCGGCGAGCGCGGAAAGGCTGACGGTGCCGTTGAGCCAGTAGCACATCACGATGCCGAGCATGAAGCCGAAGTCGCCCACCCGGTTGACGATGAACGCCTTTTTGCCGGCGTCGGCCGCGGACTGCCGATCGTGGTAATGATTGATCAGCAGGTAGGAGCTGAAACCGACCAGCTCCCAGAAGATGAACATCATGAAAAGATTGTCGGCGAAGACGATGCCGAGCATCGAGAACATGAAGACCGACAGGCCACCGAAGAAGCGGGCCCGAGCCGCGTCGTCATGCATGTAGCCGAGCGAGAAGACATGCACGCACAGGCCCACGATCGCGACGATCGTCAGCATCAGCGCGGCCAGATCGTCGAACTGGATGCCGAGCGTGACCGTGAAATCACCCAGCTTGAGCCATTCCTGGGAGGCGGGGAAACGGTGGCCGCCGAGGGCCAGCATCAGCGAGAGCGTGGAGAGGCCGGCGCAGGCCGCGACCGAGACCGCCGACGCGAGCCCGCCCGCGCGCCGGAGGAACAGCGCGATCAGCGCCGCCGACGCGAGCGGGAGAAACAGGATGAGCAGGGCTTGCTGGACGGACGTCATCGGGAAAGCGGTTCGTTCAGTTCCTCAGCGCATTGAGCTCCTCGACCTGGACCGTCTGGCGACGGCGGAAGAGCGCCACGATGATGGCAAGGCCGACCGCGACCTCGGCCGCGGCGACCGTGAGGATGAAGAAAACAAAGACGTCGCCGTCGAGGGTGCCGTTGAAGCGCGAGAACGCGACCAGCGCGAGCGTCGCCGCGACGAGCATGAGCTCGAGGCACATGAAGATGATCAGCGTGTTCTTGCGCAGCAGCACGCCGAAGAAGCCGAGGGCGAAGAGCAGGCCGCTCAGGGCGAGGTACTCGTTCAGGCCGATGTTCATTATTTGATGTCCTCCATGCCCTCGAACTTCTTGCTCAGGACGATCACGCCGAGCATGGCGATCAGCAGCAGGAAGCCCATGATCTGCACCGGCAGCAGGTAAGTGGTGAAGAGCAGCTCGGCGTAATTCTTCAGCACCGTGCCCACCGGCGCCGCCAGCGCGGCGGTCGGAGCGGCGCCGCCCGACACGCGGTTGCGCAGCATGCAGACGCCCACGAGCATGAGCGCGAGCGCGACCGTGCTGGCCAGGGCGGTCATCTTGCGGAACGGCCGCTTCACGCCGCCCTGCATATCGAGCAGCATGACGATGAAGAGGAAGAGCGCGACGACCGCGCCGGCATAGACGAGCACGAGCAGCGCGGCCAGGAGGTAGGCGTCGAGCAGGACGAACAGGCTCGCGATCCCCATCAGGCAAAGCATCAGGCACATCGCGGCGTTGACGGCGTTCTTGTTCGCCACCACGCCCACGGCGCAGCCGGCCGTGAAAACTGCGATGAGATAGAAGAGGAAATCGGACATGGGAGGCGGAAAAGTAGCGGGTAGTGAGTAGCGCCTAGCGAGTAGCTCGGAAACGGGATGCTTGGGAAGGACTGGATCGGTTTGGGTTCGGGATGCTCGCTACTCGCTACTCGATGTTCGCTACTTCAACAAAAACTCAGTGAGCGGCGTTGCCGTGCTCTTCGGCGGCCTTCTTCTTGTCCCACTTGTGGTGCTGGTCGGGCAGCGTGCCGCCGAGCTCGTAGAGCCGGCTCTTGTGGTTGACCATCTCCTCGCGGCTGTAGCCGACCATGGAGTACTGGTTCTGCAGGAAGATCGCCTCCTCCGGGCAGACCTCCTGGCACAGGCCGCAGTAGATGCAGCGCAGCATGTCGATGTCGAAGGCCTGCGGGCCTTTCTCGACGTGACCGGTCGGCGCATCGGGCGGAATTTCGCCGGGCGTGATGCGGATGGCCTTGGGCGGGCAGACGAACTCGCACAGCTGGCAGGAGACGCACTTCTCCCGGCCGTTGGGATCCTTCACCAGGGTCGGAACTCCGCGGTAATTCTTCGGAATCTCGGGGCGCTGCTCCGGATACTCCATCGTCTCCGCCGGCTGGATCATCCGCTTGAACGTGATCTTCAGCCCCTCGAGAATCTGCGGGATGTAGGTGCGCTCGGCGAAGGTGAGCGGTTTGCGGGAAACGTGCAGGACGGCCATGGGATCAGGGGGACGGGCGGAATCAGCGATCGATGAGGGCGATCAGCAGGGCGTAGAAGATGAGGTTGCCGATCGCGAGCGGCAGCAGCTTCTGCCAGCCGAGCTTCATGATCTGGTCGTAGCGGAAACGCGGGAGCGTCCAGCGCACCCACATGAAGAAGAAGATGAAGAACGCGACCTTCCCGAGGAAGATCAGCACGCCGAGCACGCCCATGAAGGCCGGATGCGACGCCCAGGAGATCCAATGCTCGAGTCCGTGGACCACCGCGGCGAGCGGCAGGCCGGGCAGCGGATTCCAGCCGCCGAGGAACATCAGCGTGAACACGCCGGAGCCGACGATCATGTGCGCGTACTCGGCCACGAAGAAGAGCGACCACTTGAACGCGCCGTACTCGGTGTGGAAACCACCGACGAGATCCGCCTCGGACTCCGCCATGTCGAACGGCTGGCGATTCGTCTCGGCGAAGAGCGCGACGAGGAAGATGAAGGCGGACACCGGCATCCAGATTCCGAGCCACAGGCTGTCGAAATGCAGGCCCTGGCCGCTCTGCGCCTCGACCGCGGCGAAGAGGCTCAGCGTGCCCGCCCCACCCGGCTTGTTGATCCAGAGGAAGACCGGCAGCACGGAGAGCGTCATCGAGAGCTCGTACGAGATGAGCTGCGCCGAGGCGCGAATGCTGCCGAGAAAGGGATACTTCGAGTTCGAGGCCCAGCCGGCGAGGATGACGGAATAAACGCCGAGCGAAGAAATCGCGAAGACGGCGAGCAGGCCGATGTCGACGTTGGCGAGGACGAGCGGAACGAGCTGGCCGGCCTGGTTGAAGTAGGCTCCGAACGGCACGATCGTGACCGTCGTGAGCGCCGGAATCATCGCGAGGATCGGGGCCAGCACGAAGTAGAGCTTGTTCACGTGCCCGGGGATCGGGTCCTCCTTGAACACGAACTTGCCGCCGTCGGCCGCGAGCTGGAACAGGCCGAGCCGCTGGAGGAACGGCGCGATCACCGGAATCCAAGCGAGCCACGGCACGATCGTGCGGTTGGGACCGGGGCGACCCTGGATCCAGGCGCAGATCTTGCGCTCCGCCATCGAGCAGGCCGCGGCGAAGGGGAAAAGCACCGCGATGACGGCGAGTCCCTTGACGGCGCTCTGCGCCCACAGCGGCCAGTGAAAGAAGAAATCGAGCATGGCGCGGTTCGGTTAGTCCGGAGTCTTGGCCGAAGGGGCCGCCGACTGCGCGGGCGCAGGAGCCGGCGCCTCGGGTTTGTAGTGCAGCGTCTCGCGCTCGGGAAACGACAGTCCCGCCCACGGCGTGCGATCGAGCAGCAGGCCCGTTTCCGGGAGGTTCGCGAACGTCATCGTGCCGAGCACGGAGACTTCCGCGGCGAGCACGCGCCAGAGGGCATTGATCTCCGTCGGCAGCGTCGCGCCGCCGGCGGCGGCGATCAGCTTCGCGAGCACCGTGAGATCGTCGGTCGTGCCGGCCGCGCCGGGGACGGCCTTGAGGAACTTCTGCACGCGGAACTGCTGGTTCACGAACGTGCCGTTCTTCTCGAACAGGGTCTGGGTCGGGAACACCACACGGGCCGCGGCGCTGGCGGCATCGGCATGCGTGCCGAGATAAACGATCGCGACCTTCGCGAGCTGCGCCGCGCTCAGACCGGCGGCCGCGAGATCCTCACCGATGGACACGACGGTCTTCACCTTGCCCGCGTCGATCTGCGCGGCCAGCGCGGCGAGACCGGCGGACGGAAGCGCGGAAATCAAACCCGTGACCAGCGCGCCGCGCGTGTTCGGATTGCGGTCGGCGGAAACGAGAATCTTGTCCCCCTGCCCCACTCGGCTGATGAGATGCGTCGAAGCCTTGAGGGCGTCGGCGAGTTTCTTCGTGAGGAACTGCTCCTCGACCGAGCTGCGGCCGGAGCCGACCACCGCCACGCCACCGGCCTTGAACAGCTCGGCGGCGGTGTGGACCGCGATATCGACGCCGCTATCGGCGCCGTTGACCTTCACCGCGAGCAGGCGGTTGTCGGCCTTCACCTGCTTGTAGAGCACGCGGCCGGAATCGGCCATCCAGGTGTCGTTCACCTCGTCGTTGCGACGCGGAGTGATGCGATAAATGACGCCCTCGCGCGACCAGACGACGGTGTTGACGCCGACGGAGGACTCGGGGTCGAGACTGTTCGTCTGCTTGAGGAACCAGACGCGCATCTTGAACCGGAAATCGGTGCTGGTGAGCGCGCCGACCGGGCAGATGTCCACCGTGTTAAGCGAGTAATTGTGCTCGAGCTTGCGGCCCGGGTAGCAGGTCAGCGTCGAATAGCTGCCGCGATCGATGAACCCGAGCACGTCATCCTTCGCGATGTCGCGCGAGAAACGGATGCAGCGCGAGCAGAGCACGCAGCGCTCGTCGTCGAGCGTCACGCGCGGCCCGAGCTGCGTGCGCTTCGGCTTCACGTTCTTCTGCTCGACGAAGCGGGAGTAGCCGCGGCCGTAGCCGGTGGCCTGCTCCTGCAGCTTGCACTCGCCGGCCTGGTCGCAGATCGGGCAGTCGAGCGGATGATTGATGAGGAGGAACTCCATCACGCCCTCGCGGCAGTCCTTGACCAGCGGCGAATTGGTGCGGATGTGCAAGCCCGGCGAGGCGTTGGTGCCGCAGCCGATCTGCGGGCGCGGGATCCAGTTGATCTTCGGCTTGCCCGTGGCCTGATCCATGACCGGAGCCT
>CALFNJ010000715.1 GCA_937902865.1 uncultured Opitutaceae bacterium | reverse complement strand
ACGGCACGCTCTCGATCGGCGTCCTGAAACGAGCCGCCCAGCGCGACATGCCGAGGTTCTTCCAGCCAAAGCCTTCGCCCTCGGGCAGGTTGGCGTACGCATAGCTGAACAGCGCGGCCGGCGGGGTGCCGTAGCCCTGGACCCGGAACTTGGTGTGATTGGCCTCGGACCATTTCGTCATGCGGCCGACGAAATTCTCATTGTAGAGCTCGGTCAGCGTCTGGCCCCAGTCATGACGGATGTCCTTGGTCCGCGGTCCGACATCGGTCGTCAGCGCGGGCAGCCATGGACGGAGATCATAGCCGCGGCGCTTCTGGAATTCCGTGAGAAAATCCGCGGTCCAGTCCTCACCCGCGACCTCGAGGCTGTCGCAGAACACGGCGTAAGGCAGGTTGGAGCCGAGCGCCTTCAGCTCCGGCTCGGCGACCTCATGGATGAACTTGTCCACGACCTTCGTGGAATAGCTGTCGATCACGTAGCCTTCGGCGCCGTAGGCCGGACGCTTCACCTGCATGCCGGTGTGGCTGCCGACGAAGAAAAGCACGGACTTGCCGGTGACGCCGGCCGGCAGCTGCGCGGCGTTGTCGCGGATCTCGACTTCGCGGAACGGATTCGCGCCGGTCTGTCCATCGACGTAGGCCGCGACGTAGCTTTCGCCCGCGCGCAGCGCCGGAGCGGGAACGCTCGTCTGCCCCGCGGTGATGGCGACATTCTGCGGGCGCACGCGGCCCGCGGCCTCATCGACCGTGAACATCGGCCCGCCGTACGGCCAGCCGCTGCCGAGGGTGAGGTCCATGCGGAGGTTGAGCTCCTTCGCCTTGGCCGCCGTGAAATTCAGCACGTCGAAAAATTCGGGCGAGAGGAACTTCAGGTTCTTCAGGCCGGGCTTTTCGCCGTCGACCGCCATCGGATAAACCGGCTGCACCTCGAAGCCGCCGAAGCCGCCCTGCTTCATGAAGTTCATCTCGCGCTCGAGCTCCGGTTTCGTCACCGCCGGCCCGAACCACCACCAGCGTGCCATCGGCTTGGCGTTGTCCAGCGGCTGGGTGAAGCTGCGCTGCAGCGAATTGACATCGGCCCGCGCGAGAGGCGCGGCCAGCGCCAGCAGGGCGAGGAGCGAGGAGGAGGTCAGACGGGAGGGGAGTTTCATGGTCGGAAAATGAACAGGTCGGGGAGGGATGACGGAGGCCAGAGGACTGACGACCGAGGGAGGGGAAGGGAGACGGGGACGCGGATTTTTCCGCCGGGCCGCGCCGTGAGCCAGCTAAAAGGTGATGAGGGGGATCACGGAAGTTGGCCGCGAAAAGGCGCAAAGGACGCCATAAGGCGGGTGGTTCGCTTGGGAACGCGGAGGTCGCGGAGGGGAAGAGAGGTCTGGGAGGAAAAATCGGTGACCTCCTCTCCCTCCGCGACCTCTCTTCCCCTCTGTGCCCTCCGTGTTCAAAAATCCGGATTCGAGCCAAGAGACAGCGAGCCTCGCGTACTCAACACTCGAGTTGTGCTTAGACGTTTCTCGGTCGTTGCGGCTTTTGCGGACAAAGCTGCTTGATGAAACGAGGTGGCGACAACTCGGCCGCCACCTCGGTTTAGACCTCGTTACCCTTAGAATGTCACCCGCATGCCCGCGGTGACGCCGCGGCCGGCCAGGGGGGCGAAGTCCTTCAGGAAGGAGGTGGACACGCGCGCTTCCTCATCGGTGAGGTTGTCGCCGCGCACGAAGAACTCGTACGTGGTCCGGCCCGAGGTCAGCACATACGCGACATCCGCATTGAGCAGAGCATAGCCGGGCGTCGCTGTTTCCTCGGTGGTGAAGCGGTCCTGTCGCGTCGCGATCCGCGTGATCAGGCCGAGCTGCCAATGCGTGGTCTGATAGCGGAGATCGGCCCCGAAGCGGAGCGGAGGCATGCGCGGAAGCGGAACATGATCCGTCGTCTGTTCGGCATGAACGTAATCCGAAGTCAGCCCGAGGTGCAGGCTGTGGTCGTTCCGCTCCAGCAGATGAAAGGTCAGCTCAGCCTCGCCGCCGTAGAAGAGGGCGTCGCGCGCGACGAATTGATAGGCCGTGAGGTCGTCGGGATTGTTTGCCGCAGGAATGGTCCCGGCGGGCAGCTCCTGCTCGTAGATGTAATTGCGGAAGCGGTTCACGAAACCCGTGAGGGATCCCGTCACGAAGCCCGCTCGCCGACGCAGGCTGATGTCCAGGCCAGTCGAGCGCTCGCGGCCCAAACCGGTCGTTCCCACTTCGTAGGCGCCGGTGCCGCCATGGGGACCGTTCGAAAAACGCTCCTGCGCCGTCGGCAGCCGTTCGGTGTAGGCCAGGCTCAGGCTGAGCGCCCAGTCTTTCGCCGGATAATAAACGGCACCGAGCGAGCCGCTGGCGCCGGTCTTGATCGTCTTCTCCCCGGATTGAGCGGCATAGCCGGTGACGGCGGGAAGCGTGGGATCAACTTCGCCCAGTTCGAGCGACTGGCGTTCAAGGCGGCCGCCGGCCTGGAGCGTGAGGCCTTCGGACTTCCATTCCTGCAAGGCGAAGATCGCCTGCGAGGCGGTGATCGACGGAGGCGTCACGACTTCCTCGCCGACCGCGGAAAAATCGCTGCGCGCCGCCTGCACGCCCAGGGTTCCTGAGACGTTTTCCGTCACGGCGTACGGCAGCTCGAGCCGGCCTTCCCACGCCTGGTTGAAGAAGGTGGTGTTCACCGTCGTGCGGTCCGCCACCTCGCTGTGCGTGTAGTCGCCATAACCGAAGCGCGCGCGCACGCCGCGGAAGAAGCCGGAGTCGGACGTGGTTTCGCCCTGCAGGTCGAAGCGCCGCTGCTGCATCACGATGCTGATCGGCTCATCGGTCGGCACGCCGTAGGTCGTCGCGTACGTGCTCACCGCGGCACCGAGATGTCCGTTGCCGGTGAACCAGGTCGCGCCGACGGAACCGCTCTTCGTGCTGATGTCGCTGTTCGGCAGCGTGCCGGACGGCTGATTGGGCGGAGCATCCGCATCGATGCGCGCGACGCCCGGAATGGCGAGATCCCCGCTGTACTGCCGCAGGCCGTCGATCTGCACGGCGAAGTTGCCGCGTCCCGCGCCGACGGCGAGCACGGCAGTGCGTTCGTCGGCGGCGCCGAAGCCGCGAAGCTCGATCGCGCCGGCCGGAGGACCGGAGAGCGCGGTGGCGGGAATGGCGTTGTCGATGACGTTGACCACCCCGCCGACGGCGGAGCTGCCGTAGAGCAACGTGGCTGGTCCGCGCAGCACTTCGATGCGGCGCGCGAAGAGCGGCTCGAGCGCGGTGTTGTGGTCGGGGCTGATGTTCGATGCGTCGAGCGCGCCGACGCCGTTGTCGAGCACGCGGATCCGGTCGCCGCCCAGCCCGCGAATCACGGGCCGGCTTGCGCCGGGTCCGTACGAGGTGGCGCTCACTCCTGGGGTCGCATCGAGCGTGGCGCCGAGCGTGCCGCCCGCATGCTCGTGGAGCTCATCCCCGGAGAGGATCGACGTGCCCTGCGCCACATCGAAGGCGGTCTTGTCGTCGAGACCGGCGGAGACGACGAACTTGTCGAGATTGAGCACCTCGCCCGGGGCGGGAGCGGCGGCGTTGGAACTGGAATTGGAAGCGGAACCGGAAGCAGGAGCGGGAACGGCGACGGGCGCCGGTGAGACGGACTGGGCGCGGCTGGGAAGAGCCGCGGCGAATAGAAGTACGGGAAGAGAAAGGAAACGGACGGAGAAAGAGGACATGACACGTGGCTTGAACGAGCGGAATGAAAGGACGCGACAGACGACGTCTGCCGCGACGGTAGCGACGGGCGGCCTCGCCCGTCCGCGGACGCACAAGGCTGCGCGTCCCTACCTGGAATCGGACGGTCGCAACCGTCCGCCGATGATCATGGGTTCAAGCTCCCGGCGGTCCGCGCTCAGGCTGCCGCAGGTACCGCGGCGCCGTCAGCAGGAGTTCCGCCACGGCCGGAGCCGGCGGTGCCTGCCATTCGATCGGAACGACGACCAGATCCGCCGTTCCCGCGGCCAGGGACACGCCATGGCCAAAGAGTGCGATCACGCAGCCGGCGTCGTCGTGATCCACGACGTTGCCGTGCACGCGAGCGTGCAAATCCGGACTGGCCGCCGCCAGCCCGAGGAGGAACACCAAGCCCGCCGCGCCCGCGGCAAGCAGGCGCCGGAACGGTCCAAAGCGTTCGGCCATGAGTTTCATGGTGCGCGTCACGATGCGAGCGAAGCCGTCGGCGTCAAGGGACTGCCGCGTTCCGGCGGTGCTCAGCCCTCACACGAATTTCAGCGACTCAGGGCTGAACTCCCGGACTCGCGTTAAGGCGGAGGCCGATGAGATGGCCACGAAAAGGCGCACAGGACGCAAAAAAGAAAAAGCTGAGCTTGGGTGGTTCCTTTTTGCGTCCTGAGCGCCTTTTCGCGGCTAAGGATCGATTCCGATTCAGGGAGGATCGAAACGGGGTAGGGCGGATTATCCCTAATCCGCC
>CALFNJ010000714.1 GCA_937902865.1 uncultured Opitutaceae bacterium | reverse complement strand
CACGAGGGCGTAGGCTTCGTCGGGCGTGACGCTCTCGAACACCGCGAGGCCGACGAGCGTCTGAGCGAGCACATCGAGCGGATCGTCGTGGATCTTCACCGGTTCGAGGGCGCGTCGTTCCATCATCCGCGCGGTGACGGCGCACTCGGCGAGATCGTTGATGTTCGACGCCACGAGCAGGCCGCGGCTGGTCTGGCCGAGCGAATGTCCGGATCGGCCGATGCGCTGGAGCGCGCGGGCGACGCCCTTCGGGGCCGAGACCATCACGACCAGGTCGATCGCGCCGATGTCGATGCCCATCTCGAGCGAAGTCGAGCAGACGACCGCGCGGAGTTCGCCACGCTTGAGCCGGTCCTCGACCTCCAGCCGCACGGCCCGATCGAGCGAGGCGTGGTGGACTTCGATCAGTTCGGATAATTCCGGCAGAAGCTGCTTCAGCCGCAGGCCGATGCTTTCGGCGCCACTGCGGGTGTTGGTGAAGATCAGCGTGGTTCGTTGCTTCGCGAGCAGGTGGCCGAGTTCGCGCAGCACGCGCGAGGCGGTGTAGCCGGCGGGCGGATAGGCGTTTTCCCGCAGCGGGGAGAAAACCTCGATGTGCGCCTTCTTGCGCTCGTTGACCGCGATGACGCGGCAAGGCCGGCCCGGGCCGACGAGGAACTCCGCGACGGTCTCCAGCGGCGCCACCGTGGCGGAGAGACCGATCCGCACGGGAGGCGCGGCGCAGACCTCCTGCAGCCGCTCGGCTCCGACCATCAGCAGCGCGCCGCGCTTGTTTTCCGCGAGGGCGTGGAGTTCGTCCACGATGAGGAAACGGACGGAACGCAACGCGGCCAGCCAGCCGGACTGGCTGAGCAGCAGCGTCAGGCTTTCCGGCGTCGTCACGAGGATGTGCGGCGGCTTGCGGCGCTGGGCCGCGCGTTCCTTCGCCGTGGTATCGCCGGTGCGCGCACCGACCCGCAGCCAGCTCCAGCCGAGCTCGTCGAGCGGCTGCTGGAGGTTCTTGCGCAAGTCGTAGGCGAGGGCGCGCAGCGGGGACACATAGACGGCGACGACGCCGTTGGGCGTTTCACCCGCGGCCTGCAGCCGTCCGAGATGATCGAAGACGCTCAGGAAGGCGGCCAGGGTCTTGCCGCTGCCCGTGGGCGAGGACAGCAGCACGGATTGCCCCGCGAGAATCTCGGGCACCGCGAGCCGCTGCGCCGGAGCGAAATGCCGGAAGCGGCCCTTGAACCAGCGCGCCAATTCCGGCTGCAGCGCCGAAAAAAGTTTCGGCTCGGTCAGCGCAGGTGCTTCGACACGGCGGAACATTTGAAAGAGGGATTTCGATCCGGACGAATTCGGAAGCCAGCAAGCCACGAAATCAGACAGCTGGATGGCTTCCTGGCTTCTGAATTAAATTATCCGGTGCTTGCTCCGGCCAGCCGGCGGCAGGTGTCGAGCGTATCGATGTCGGCGACGGTTTTGTCGGTGCGGATGCGCGCGATGCGGGGAAAGCGCAGCGCGAAGCCGCTCTGGTGCCGGTCGCTGGCCTGGATCGAGTCGAACGCGACCTCGAGGACGACGTCGGGCACCACGAGGCGGTGCCGGCCGCGGATCTCGGTGGTGTGTTCGAGAAAATGCTGGGTGAGCTGCGCGATCTCGGCATCGGTCAGTCCGGAGTAGGCCTTGCCGACCGTGAGCAGCCGGTCGTTCTCCTCGTCGCGGATCGCAAAGGTGTAGTCGCTGAGGACGTCGCGACGCTTGCCGTGGCCGGGCTCAACGGAGACGACGACGACATCGAGCGTGGCGTAAGCCTTCTTCAACTTGAGCCAGGCCAGTCCGCGGCGTCCAGGCGTGTACGGGCTGGCGGGATCCTTCGCCATCAGGCCTTCGTTGCCCCGCTGCCGCGCGGCGAGGAAGGCCGCCTCGATGTCGACCGCCGTGGCGGCTCGCTGCAGAGGCGCCAGCACGAAGCGGGGGTGATTGGTGGGAAGCAGTTGTTCCAGCAATGCGCGGCGCGCTGATAACGGCTCCTTTAGCAAGGTTCGTCCGTCGCGCCAGAGCAGATCGTAGAGCGAAATCGAAACCGGGATCTCCGCTCCGAGGAAAAAGTCGTCCCCCTTGCGACCGAGCCGCTTCTGCAGCTCGGCAAACTTGAGGGCCCGGCCTTCGCGCCAGGCGAGGAGCTCGCCGTCGGCGATGAAGTCGCCCGGCAGCTCGCGGGCGGCG
>CALFNJ010000713.1 GCA_937902865.1 uncultured Opitutaceae bacterium | reverse complement strand
AAGCCTTGGTCTGCTGCTTTCCGGCTGCGGGAAAAGGCCTCCCGCCACCGGCGCTGGTTCCTCCGGCCCCGGCGACACGGCCACCCGCAAACGCTCGCAGGTCTGGCGGGTCGGCAACGCGGCCGAGCCGCAGGACCTCGATCCCCACGCCACCACCGGCGTCTCCGAGAACAACCTCGAGATGGCGCTGTTCGAGGGGCTCGCCAGCGAGGACCCGCAGGACCTCCATCCGGTGCCCGCGGTCGCGCAGTCGTGGGATATCTCGCCCGACGGACGCGTCTATACGTTTCATCTGCGCGAGAACCTCAAATGGTCCAACGGCGAGCCGCTCACCGCCGACGATTTCATCCAGACCTATCGCCGCATCCTCACGCCCACCTTCGCATCGGAGTACGCTTACCTCGTGTACGATTACGTCGTCGGCGCGAAGGAGTATTACGACGGCAAGCTGACGGACTTCTCCCAGGTCGGCTTCAAGGCCCTCGATCCGCGCACGCTGCAGGTGACGCTGAAGAATCCCACGCCGTATCTCCTCAAGATCATCGCCAGCCATCCCGCCTGGACGCCTCTGCCGATCAAGACGATCGCGCGTTTCGGGCCGGTCGACCAGAAGCACAGCCCCTGGACCCGCGCCGGCAATCTCGTCGGCAATGGTCCGTTCATGCTCAAGGAGTGGTCGCCAAACCAGAAGATCGTCGTCGTCCGCAATCCGTATTACTGGGACGCGGCGACCGTGAAGCTCGACGCGATCGAGTTCTATCCGATCGAGGACGTCGCCACCGAGGAGCGCATGTTCCGCACCGGCCAGCTCGACATCACCTACGACATGCCGAACGCGAAGATCGATACCTACCGGAAGGAATACCCCGAGTCGCTTCGCATCGAGCCCTACCTGGGAATCTACTTTTACCGCTGCAACGTCCAACGTCCGCCGCTCAATGACAAACGCGTCCGCAAGGCCCTCGCCCTCGCCTTCGACCGCGAGAGCATTCTCAAGAACGTCACCCGCGGCGACCAGCAGCCGGCCTACGCCGTGAGCTATCCCGGCAACTCCGGCTATACGCCCGTCGCCCGGCTGACCGGCGGGATCGCCGAAGCGAAGCGCCTGCTCGCCGAGGCCGGCTATCCCGACGGCAAGGGACTGCCGCCGATCGAACTGCTCTACAACACCAACGAGAACCACCGCCAGATCGGCGAGGCCATCCAGGCGATGTGGCGCAATAATCTCGGCGTCGAGCTCCGGCTCGTGAACCAGGAGTGGAAGGTGTACCTCGACATGCAGCACACCACGAACTTCATGCTCGCGCGCGCCGGCTGGATCGCGGACTACGTCGACCCGAACGTGTTTCTCGAGACCTGGGTCACGGGCAACGGCAACAACGACACCAACTGGTCGAATCCCGAATACGATCGCCTCTACGCCGCCGCGCTCGCCGCCAAGAACGAGGAGGAGCGCTATGCGATCTACCAGAAGATGGACGCCATCCTCGTCGACGAGGTCCCGATCATCCCGATCTATTATTACACCCGGGTCCACGCCGTGAGCCCGAAGGTCAAGGGCTACTACCCCACGCTCCTCGACCACCATCCGTACAAGTTCATCTGGCTGGAGAACTAAAGATCCCGACAGAGCGCTCAGGGATCGCTCGATTTCGCAGCGCTCGGAAAAACTCCAAACGCCAACCGCGCAAAGGCCAAAGAATCCCCAAATCAGGCAATTCCCATTTCCCGCGGTGAATTGGGATTATTTTGGAGTTTGGACGTGGCGTTTGGGATTTGGTCTCCCGAGGTTTTCCTCTTCCTTCTTCCTTCCTCCTTCCTAATTTGCCTTGTGCTTCGTTTCATCGCCCGCCGCCTGCTTCAGACGATTCCGGTCCTGTTCATCATCGTCACGGCGACGTTCTTCATGATCCGTTTCGTCCCGGGCGGGCCGTTCACCGCGGAGAAGGCGGTCACGCCGGAGGTGATGCGGAATCTTGAGCGGGCCTACGACCTGGACAAGCCGCTCTGGCAGCAATACGTGCGCTACCTCCGCAGCGTGGTCCTGCACGGCGATCTCGGGCCCTCATTCAAATACCCGAACCGGACCGTGAATGAGATCATCGCGGACAAGCTGCCCGTCTCCCTCGAGCTCGGGCTGCTTTCCCTCGTGGTCGCACTCGTGTTCGGCCTCACCCTCGGCATCCTCGCCGCCACGCGCCGCAACACCTGGATCGATTACCTCTGCTCGTCAGTCGCGATGGTCGGCATCTGCCTGCCAACCTTCGTGCTCGGTCCGCTGCTCGTGCTGTTTTTCGCGATCCATCTCGGCTGGCTCAATGCGTCGGGCTGGTATGGCCCGCTCGACCGCGTGCTGCCCTGCCTCACGCTCGGCTGCGTCTATGCGGCCTACATCGCCCGCCTCACGCGCGGCGGCATGCTCGAGACGCTCAGCCAGGACTACATCCGCACCGCCCGCGCCAAGGGCGCCGGCGAACTGCGCATCGTCTTCCGCCACGCGCTCCGCGGAGGCGTGCTGCCGGTCGTGTCCTTCCTCGGGCCGGCGATCGCGGGCATTCTCACCGGCTCATTCGTGATCGAGACCATCTTCCAGATCCCCGGCCTCGGCCGGGAATTCGTGAACAGCGCCTTCAACCGCGACTACACCCTCGTGCTCGGCACCGTGCTCCTCTACGCGGGCCTCATCGTCGGCATGAACCTCGTGGTCGACGTCGTCCAGGTCTGGCTCAACCCCAAATTGAAGTTCGAATGAAAGCCGAGCGGATCAAAACCAGGGTTCACCACGAAACACACGAAATACACGAAAGGAGCCGATCCTACCAAAACATCGGATCAAATGCCTTCGGTTTCGTGTATTTCGTGTGTTTCGTGGTGACCCCTTCCTCCTTCTGATGCCTGCGCTGCCGTCACCCGTTCCCGAGGTCGCTTCCGCGGAGATCGAGCCCGGCTCGTCGCTCTGGCGCGACGCGTGGCATCGGCTGCGGCGGAACCGGCTGTCGATCTTCGGCGGGGCGATCACGATCCTGTTCACGCTGGCCTGCATCTTCGGGCCTTTGATTTTTCACCTTTCCTACCAGGACCAGAATCTCGACCTCGGCGCCGCGCCGCCGAGCGCGCAGCACTGGCTCGGGACCGATACGCTCGGCCGCGACCTGCTCGCCCGCATCCTCTACGGCGGCCGCATCTCCCTCATGGTCGGACTCGTCGCGTCGCTCGTCGCCCTCGTGATCGGGGTGACCTACGGCGCCATCGCAGGATACGCCGGCGGCAAGACCGACACGGTCATGATGCGGATCGTCGACATCATGTACGCCCTCCCCTTCACGATCTTCGTCATCCTGCTCATGGTGTTCCTCAAGGATCCCATGCAGGCCGCCGACATCTGGCTGGGGAATTTCGCCGTCTTCGGCCGACATCCCTTCGAGGGCATGCAGGGCATCGGCAAGATCCTGCTCCTCTTCGCCGCCATCGGCGCCGTGGAATGGCTGACCATGGCCCGCATCGCGCGCGGCCAGATCCTCACGATCAAGAAAATGGAATACATCGAGGCCGCGCGCTCGCTCGGCTTCGGCACCGGCCGGATCATTTTCCGCCACATGGTGCCGAACATCCTCGGCCCCGTCATCGTCTACACCTCGCTCACCATCCCGGCGGTCATCCTGCTGGAATCGTTCCTCAAGATCGGACGTGCGGCGCGTAGGGAAAGAGT
>CALFNJ010000712.1 GCA_937902865.1 uncultured Opitutaceae bacterium | reverse complement strand
CGAAGTCGATGCCGTCGCGGTTGGTGTCGATCTTCAGCCCGTCGCAGGTCCAGTTGTCGACGCCGGTGGCGAGGATGCCGAAGTGGCCGCCGTGATAGATGGTGAAGTCGCGGAAGATGACGTTGCGGCAGTTCTTGAGGGCGATGGCCTTGTTGCCGACGCCGGCGGGCAGGGTGTCACGGCCGGGCTCGTTGAAGGGGCCGGGCTTCTGCGCGGCGATCATCGCCAGGGCGCTGGCGGGCAGGGGGAAGGCGACGCGCGTGTTGCCGTCGGGGGCTCCCACTTCGTTGCGGGCGGCGCGCTCCTCGGGCAGGAAATCGCGGCGGCCGCCGCCCTTGCTGAGTCCGCGGCCGAAGATGCGACCGGGGCCGGTGATGCCGATGTCCTCGAGTCCGTCGCCCCAGATCAGGCTGTTGTGCCAGTGGGAGTGGCCGAAATCCTCGTAGTACTCCGTGATCGGATTCGCCTCGGGGGCGTCGTAGCCGCTGGAGAGATCCTCCGGCGGCTCGGCGGCGACGATGGTGGCGCCGGCGTCGAGGTGGAGCGTGACGTGGCTCTTGAGATGGATCGAGAAGCTGAGGTAGTTGCCCGCGGGAAAGTCCACGGTGCCGCCGCCGGCGGCGGCCGCGGCGTCGATCGCCTTGTTGATCGCGGCGGTGTCGAGCGCCTTGCCGTCGCCGACGGCGCCGTAGCTTTTCACGTCATAGGGTGCAGCGGCGAGGGAGGCCGCGGCGGCGGAACAGAGAGCGAGCAGGGCGAGGCAACGAGGCAGGTGTTTCATGGGGTAAAAGATGAGCCCGTGAGGGAAGGTGGGCGGCGCGAGCCAGTCAAGGTCAGCGGACTGAGGGCACAGCCCTAGATGCAGAACCAAAATTCAAATCCCAAAACGCCAAACGCCAAACGCCAAACCGAACGTTCAACGTTCAACGCTCAACATCCAACATTCAACTCGAGCCGAAATCCTCGGGCCGCACGCTGCTGCTGGTTTCAGGCGTTGAACGTTCAATGTTGAACGTTGGACGTTGAACGTTTCGACCGGGCGCCGGTCGCTAAAGCGTCCGGCGGAAGAGCCAGGTGGCGATGCCCATCGCGAGGGCGGTGAAGCCGAACAGGAACAGGAGGTCGTGGCTGACGGCGCCGAGGCTGGTGTTCTTGAGGAGGACTTCCTTGAAGCCGTGGACGGCGTAGGTGAAGGGGTTGATCGACGTGAGGACCCGCATCCAGGCGGGGAACGCGTTGATCGGATAGACCGCGCCGCTGGGGAAATAGAGCATGGTGTTCAGCATGCCGAAGATGGCGCGGGGCAGCATCGGATCGTTGATCCGCACCATGATCAGGAACATCATGCTGATGAGGGAGAAGGAGGTGGCGACCACGAGGACGAACAGCCGGGCAAGGCGGAAGACATTGAGCGGATCGGGAATGCCGGCGATGACGGCGCCGACCGTGATCAGCACCAGGCCGGAGAGCACGGCCTTGATGACGCCGGACAGCGTGAAGCCGAGGATCAGTTCGAATTTCCGGATCGGGGTGACGAGGTAGCCTTCGTGCAGCCCGCGTGCCTTGTCATCGATGAAGATGATGCCGCCGCCGAACATCGCGGAGACGAAGATCGCGAGGACGATCGTGCCGGGCAGGAGGTACTGGATGTAGGGAACGTAGGGGTAGATCTCGACGACGGAGAGCGTCGCCTTCGCCTCGAGGCGGGTCGGCGTCGCCGGCTGGCGATACGCGGCGATCAGCTGGTTCAGCACGCCGCCCAGGGCGGACGAGGAGAACTGATCGGTGTTGTCCTCCATCAGGGCGAGAGTCGGCGCGGCGCCCGCATGGATCTTGCGCGAGAAGTCCGGCGGAATGTGCAGCACGCCGTTGAGATGGCCGGTGCGCAGGTCCTGCATCGCGGCGGTGAGGTCGGTGTAGGGAACGGCCTGGAAGGTGCGCGCGTTGGCGGCGACGGCCTGCAGCATCTCGCGCAACTGGACCGCGGGCAGGCCGTGGTCCTGATCGACCACGCCGAGCCGCATGTTCTTCACCTGTCCGCCGAAGGCATAGCCGAGGAAGACGAGCTGCAGCAGCGGCATGATCAGCGACATCACCAACAGAGCCGGGGTGCGGCGGAAACGGCGCAGGTCGCGCTCGATGATGGCCCAGATGCGGATCATGGCGTCAGGTGCGTTCACGCCGCATCAGCATCTGGCGCGGGGCGGGGGCCTGCAGGGCGTCGCGCAGGTCGTGGCCGGTGTAATGGAGGAAGACATCGTCGAGCGTCGTGCTCTGCACGGAAAGCGAAGCGACGCCGACCCCGGCGGCCCGGGCGGCCTCCATCAGCGCGGTCGTAGTGAGCGGACCGTTGAGCGACTTCAGGCGGAAAACGGGCGGCTCGGCCTTGAGCTCGATCACCTCGGGAAGAACGCGCAGCGTCTCGGCCCAGTTCGAGGGAATGTCGGTGAAGCTGACCTCCAGGACATTGCGGCCGGGAATCGAGGCCTTGAGCTTCAGCGGCGAGTCGAGCGCCACGAGCTTGCCGTGGTCGACGATGGCGATGCGGTCGCAGAGCTTGTCGGCCTCGTCCATGTAGTGGGTCGTGACGATGATCGTGAGGTCGCGCTCGCGCTTGAGCCGGGCGAGCATTTCCCAGACGGCGGTGCGCGAAACGGGATCGAGTCCGGTGGTCGGCTCGTCGAGGAAGAAGATCTTGGGCTGATGCACGAGCCCGCGGGCGATCTCGAGGCGGCGGCGCATGCCGCCGGAGAACATCTTCAGGGGCTTGTCGCGCCAGGGGAGGAGATCGACGGCGGCCAGCAGCTCCTCGGCATGGCGCTTCGCCTGGGCGCGCGGGATGCCGTAGAGCTTGGCGTAGATGCCGATGTTCTCCTCGGCGGTGAGATCGAGGTCGGAGGTCATCGCCTGCGGAATCACTCCGATGGCCTTGCGGACTTCATTTGCCTCGCGCACCACGTCGCGGCCGTTGACCCGCGCGACTCCGGAGGTCGGCGGGAGCAGCGTGGTGAGCATGCGCAGCAGCGTGGACTTGCCGGCGCCGTTGGGGCCGAGCAGGCCGAAGATTTCCCCGTGGCTGACGGAGAAACTGAGCTCGTTCACCGCGCAGAAATCGCCGAAGCGCTTGGTGAGATGCTGCACCTCGACGTCGAGCATGACGGGATTTTCGATTTTGGATGCTCGATTTTGGATTTCAAGCGGGGCTCGAACCTCCAGAACCGTGAGCGGCGATGATGGTCGGCTCAGTGCGCGAAGGGGAGGACGACGTAGGCGGTCATGCCGACGGCGAGGCTGCCGTCGCGGTTGTCGCAGCGCAGACGCAGCTCGAAGGTCTTGATGTCGCGCTTGGTCCGGCTCACGTCGCGCTGGGTCGCGTAGGCGGCGTCCACGCCCCGGAAGAAGATCGTGCCCTCCCGCTCGGCGCCCGAAGGCAGGCGGACGGTGAGCTTGTCGCCGAGGTGCAGGCGGTCGATGTAGCTTTCCTCGACATCGGCGCGGACCCAGAGATTGGCCGGATCGATCAGGGTGACGATGGCCTGGCCGGGGTTGACGACCTCGCCGGCGAGAGCGGCGCGCACGTTGACGATGCCGTCGACGGGAGCGTGGATTTCCGTGTAGCCGACGCGCACGCCGGCCTTGTCTTTCTGGGAGGCTGCGGCCGCGAGCTGCTGCCGGCTGGCGGCGAGGGCGGCCTGGCGTACCGCGACCTGGGCGGCACCGGCCTTGGCGACGCCGAGAGCGGCGCGAGCGGCTTCCGCCTGCTGCTGTGCGGCGGCGGTGCGGGCCTTGGCCGCGTCGCTCGCCGCCCGCGCCTGATCGAAGTCCTGCGCGGAATTGATCGCCTGCTGTCGGAGGTGGTCGGCGCGCTCGAAATTGCTTTTCGCCAGCTCGGCGTCGGCGGCGGCCTGGGTGACGGCGGATTTGGCCGCGGCGACGTTGGCCTCGGCCTGGGCCACCTGCTGGGTGGTCATTTCGGTCTGGAAGCGCAGATCGGCGGCGGCCTGGTCGACCGCGGCGGCGGCGCTCTGCGCCAGGCTCTCGGAATAGGCGAGGTCGGCCCGCTGCTCGGCAGCGGCGATGCGGCCCAGCAGTTGTCCGCGTTTCACCTGATCGCCGGGAGCGACCAACAATTCCTGGAGGCGGCCCTGGATCTCGGAGCTGACGATGGTCTCATCGGTCGTGACGATGCCGGTCAGGACCAGCCGCGAGCGGCGCAGGCCGAGGGTAATGGCGACGGCGGCGACCACGGCAATGACGCCGATGAGGACAAAGGTGCGTTGCTTGGTCATGGCGATGGAGAGGCCATAGAGGCGATCAGGCGGGGTGCAATCGTTTCTGGAAAAAGGAATTGGAGATACCGATGCCGGAGCCGGAATCGGAGTCTCGCACAGAGGCGCGGAGGCGCAGAGGTCGGACCACGGAGGTGGAGGAATGATTCAGCGATCGGGATCGGAGATGGCCACAAAGAGGCGCAGATGACGCAAAATTCGATCCACGGAATGGATCGGATTTTGCGTTGTTTGCGCCTTTTTGTGGCCAACTCTCCGATTCTGGATTCCGGCCACCAGTTCTCCGTCAAACCGTGGCTTACTGCGCCTGTTTCGCGACCTTGAACTCGGCGGGGCGCTGGCCGGCGGGGAGGGCGAGGAGGTCGTAGTCCTGGTAGCCGGTGATCTTCACCTCGGCGAACTGGCCGACGGGAAGGTCGCGGGGGACATAGACTCGGCCGTCGATGTCAGGGGCGTCGGCTTCGCCGCGGGCGACGCCGGGCTCCTCGACAAGGACCTTGAGGGTGCGACCGACATAGGCGCGGCTGACCTCGGCGGCGATTTCCCGCTGCAGGGCCATGAGGCGGTGCCAGCGGGCCTCCTTCTCCTTGGTGGGAATCTGCTCCTCCATCTTCGCGGCGCGCGTGCCTTCTTCCTGCGAAT
>CALFNJ010000711.1 GCA_937902865.1 uncultured Opitutaceae bacterium | reverse complement strand
TCGCTCTTGTCCACGAACGCCTGCATCTGCGGCGTGATGGCGGCGAGCTTGCTGGCGTCCTGCGCCGAGACCATGGCGGCCGGGAGCAGGAGCGCGACGAGAAGGCAAGGGAGTCGGAGCAGGTGGGGAGCTTTCATGAAAAGGAAAACAGAGGAGGGTGCCGGGGATAGGGCAGGACGAATGAGCGGCCGCAAAGGTGCAACCGGCGGCGCCTAGCGAAGGGAGCAGTTCATGGGCGAGCGAGGCTTGGGAATTGTTTTCAGGAGATCGGATCGACCCTTCCGCTTCCTGATTTCCTGAGTTCCAGAGAACCAAAAATCAGCTGCCCGGAATTTCCGGCACGCGGATGACGGCGTACTTGATCGGCGTCTTTCCGGTGTTGCGGAGCCCGTGCATCACGTGCTCGGGACAAAACAAGGCGCCCATGGCGCGCAGCGGATGCTTCTCCTCGCCGATGGTCGCCTCGCCTTCGCCCTCGAAGACGAAGATGATTTCCTCGCCGGCATGCTGGTGCGGCGGGTGCGCGGCTTCACCGGGATTGATCACCGAGACGTGGAGGCGGAGCTGGTTCGCTCCGCAGCTTTCATTGACGAAAGGGAGCATGAAGCCCTTGTCGTGCCGGCGGGCGTTGGCTTCGTTCCACGGGATGATGCAGGGGTGGGGCATGGCGGACACCAGCATACGAACGCGGAGAGATTGTCGAGTGCGGCGATCTCCGAGATGAATTCGGCAGCCAGGAAGCCAGAAATTTTCCTGATTTCCCGGCTTCTGAATCAATCCGCGGAGTCTCCGATCAAGGTGGGAGCGCAGGATGCGATCGACTTTGCCGACGGAACGGTGAAACCATGACTTCCCCGTTTGCGTCAGCCTTCACACTACCCCCGATGAAATCCCCCCGCCTTGGTATCGCGGCGCTTTTCGCCGCTTGTTTCCTGTCCGTCGCCGCCTTCGCGGCCGACCCCGCCGGCAGCTGGAAATGGTCGATTGAGTTCAACGGCCAGCCGTTTGAATCCACCGCCCGGTTTGACGTGAAAGACGGCAAGCTCACGGGCGTCATCAGCAGTGGCCAGATGGGCGAATTACCGATCTCGGACGGCTCTTTCAAGGACGGCGTGGTTGCGTTCAACCTCGTGATCGATGCGAACGGCACGAACTTTGTCGTCAAATATCAGGGCAAACTCGAAGGCGACGCCATCACCGGCAGCATCAACGCCCCCGGCTTTGACGGCGGCGAGCCCTTGAAATTCGATTGGAAGGCCCAGCGTCTGAAGGACGACAAGAAGTCGGAGACACCTGCGCCGGCCAAGTAAGCGACCCTCCGCGCACACGATAACTTTCCCATGATGAAAAACCTCGTTCTCTCCCGCTTTCGTTCCGTGCTGCTGTCCGTCGCGGTTTTCGCCGCCGCGGTCGCCAGCGCGGCGGCCAACACCGCCATCGAGCCCGTGCCCCGCTCGGGCGGACCAGCGAGGCAGCACGAGGAGTTCGTCGCGCTCGCCAAAAAAGGCGGTATCGACCTGCTGTTCCTCGGCGATTCCATCACCGACTTCTGGCGCACGCGCGGCAAGGAAGTCTGGGACAAGAATTTTGCCCCGCTGCATGCCGCCAATTTCGGCATCAGCGCCGACCGCACGCAGCATGTGCTCTGGCGCCTGAACAACGGCGAAGTCGACGGCATCAGCCCGAAGGTCGTCGTTCTCCTGATCGGCACCAACAACACGGGCGTCGAAACCAACGGTTCCCCCCGCAACAGCACCGAGGAGGCGATCGAGGGCGTCACCAAAGTCGTCCAGACCCTGCGCACCAAGCTGCCGCAGTCGAAGATCCTCCTGCTGGCGGTTTTCCCGCGAGGTGACCCCAAGGGCCCGCCCGCGGGCTCGACGCAGATCAAGGACCTGAACGCCGCGATCGCGAAGCTCGCCGACGGCAAGTCCATCCGCTTCCTCGATATCGGGCACATCTTCCTCGGGCCGGACGGCAAAGTTTCCCCCGAGATCATGCCTGATCTCCTGCATCCGTCGCCCAAAGGCTATGAACTCTGGGCCGAAGCCATCCGCCAGCCATTGGCGGAAATGATGAAGTAACACCCCTAGGCGCGACCCACGCTATTTTGGAGAAAAAGACTGGAAGAAGGAAAACGCCCCTCCTACGGTGTCCGGGCGTACTGCTTCGATCGTACGTTTTTCAACCCCCTAACAACCAAATGAAATCGTTCCGTATCCTCGCGACTGCTTTTGTCGCTTCTTGCGTTATGTCCGTCGCGGCGTTTGCCGCTGACGCTTCCGGCTCCTGGAAGTGGTCCCAGATGGGCCGGGGTGGCCAGCCCCAGGAAATCACCGCCAAGCTCACCGCGAAGGACGGCAAGCTCACGGGCACCGTGACGCAGCCGGGCCGCCAGGGTGGCGCTCCGATGGATGTCGAGGTCAGCGACGGCACCGTCAAGGGTGACGCGATCGCCTTCTCGCTCGTCCGCGAGTTCAACGGCAACAAGATCGTGACGAAGTACGAGGGCAAGCTCGACGGCGACACCATCAAGGGCACCGTTACCGCTCCCGGTCGTGGGGGTGGCGAGCCGATGCCGCGTGAGTGGACGGCTTCCCGCGCCAAGATGTAATCTGGCCGGCCTTTAAGCCTCTTAGATTCTCCAATCCCGCTCCTTCCCGGAGCGGGATTTTTTGTGCCTTGCAAGGTCGTGGGAATGGCTCGCCGCTTCCCAAGTGGCCATTCCGGCTGCGATCCATCCATCAAACCGGTTTCGCACAGAGGCACGGAGTACACAGAGATCGGAACGGGACGGATCGTCCTCCGTGTGCTCTGTGTCTCTGTGCGACGCCGGATCGAGGACCGATCCTGGGTTCTTACGGGTGTTTTTTACTTTTGTGGTAACCGGCGGGGCAAAAGGGCGTCTTTCCTGCGCTCGATCTCCCAAAACTACACACTAAATGAAATCACTACGTCTCATCCTCGCGGTTTTCACCGCTGCGCTGTTGTCGGTTGCCGTTTACGCGGCTGATCCCACGGGGTCCTGGAAATTCGCCATGCAGGGCCGCGGCGGCGGTGGCGGTGGCGGTGCGGGTGGCGCCGGCAAGGGCGGCGGCATGCAAGTCACCTTCAAGCTCGCCCTCAAGGACGGCAAGCTGACGGGCACCTACACCCAGCCGGGTCGCCAGGGTGGCGCGCCGACGGACATCGAGATCAGCGATGCGTCCTTCAAGGATGACACCGTCACTTTCTCGGTCGTGCGTGAAGGCCAGAACGGCAAGATCACCACGAAGTTTGAAGGCAAACTCGAAGGCGACACCATCAAGGGCACGATGCTGGCCCCGGGTCGTGGAGGTGGCGAGCCGATGCCCCGCGAGTGGACGGCCACCAAGGCCAAGTAATTTTAGCCATAGTTAGTTATAGGTTTGATGGGAGGCCCGGGAAACCGGGCCTCTTTTTTTGTCTCCAGAATCTGGCCGGGGGGAGCGGGTGAGTTATCTGGAACTCAGGAAATCAGGAACGGAAGCTTTTGGTGGGGCCTGATGGATGCGCGTCGAGCGCGAGTCGTTCGAGGTGGAGCGTGTTGTCCCCAACGCGCTGTGGACGTTGCCAACTTGAAACGTGGACGGAGCGCTCAACGCGTTAGGGACAACGCGTTCCACCTTTTGGACAAGTGCACTGCGCACTGCGCGGTCAAAGACCGGTTTCATGCAGAGACGCGGAGTACGCAGAGAAGACCTTCCTCCGATCTCTGCGTGCTCTGTGTCTCTGTGCGAAACCGGTTGGGTACGCCTCCGAATTCCTGATTCCGCCTTCTTCCTTCGCCTTGCGCCTTATTGCTTCGGCACCGGTCCCCAGTGCGCGGCGTGCGCCGCGTAGGCCGCCGTGTCCGCCAGCATCGCGTCGATCGTGGCCGTCAGCGGCTCGAGCCGCACGAGTCCGGAAAACACGGCCTTGTCCGCGATCGGATCCTCCAGGATGAAGGCCGGCCGCTGGGTGATCTTGTGATCGTGAAAGATCGCGGTGCTCGCCAGCACGCGGGACTTCACACTCTGCGATTCGGAGGCGGCGCGGAGCTTCTTCGCATTCAGCTTGGTGGCCTTCGCCGCGACGGCGATGGCCTCGCCCATGTCGGCGATCTTGCGGCCCTCGCGCAGTGCCGCGTGGGCGAGCGCCAGTCGAAGTTCGTCGCCGGTGATCCCAAAATCGCGACCGGCCTCGGCCACAAGATTGGGCGCATGATAGACGCCTTTGCGCGCAGGTTCGACCCAGCCCGAGTTCAGCTTGAAGGGCGAACGCATCACCGTGCCGCCGCTGCGCCGATAGACCCAGTCGCACTGGTCGCGCGACGCCGGGAAATCACCGGGACTCATGAGCGCGATTTTCCAGTCGAACTCCACCCGGCCGGCGTACCGCGCCTTCAGTTCCGCCCAGGTCGGTTCGGCCCAAGCGCACCAGGAAGAGAAAATCTCGAGGTAATAGGTGACTTTCATCGCTCCAGCGCAGCGCCGGATGCGTGACGCGTCAACGCGCGACGCAAGGCGCAGCCACACAGCCTCAGTGACCGACACCCGGCACAATACGCCAAAGGTTCTGATGCTGAGAAAGGTAGGGCGGGCAGCTCTGCCCGTCCGGGCTCGAGGTGGAACGCGTTGTCCCTAACGCGTTGATCGACGCTGTCGGCGTTTCGATGGCTCTATGCTTGCGGCGTCGCTCAGCGCGTTAGGGACAACGCGCTCCACCTTCGGGCGGTCGGAGTCGAAGCGGACGGACGGGCCGCCCGTCCCTACCTTTCGATCCGCTTGCGCGTGCGGCTGCGCCGCCGAACTCACTTCTTGCTGCCGCCGAAGAGACTCTTGATGCCTTCGCCGACCTTTTTCACGCCTTCGGTCGCGGCAGCGCCGGACGTTCCGCCGATTTTCAGCGCGGCCTGGGTCGTGGCGCTCACGACACTGGACGTCACGCTGCGCATGACGGCGAACGCGAGTTCGCCCGACGTGATGCCGCCCTTGCCCGTGCCGAGATTCTCCAGAGTGATCGGCGGCATCGGCAGCGTCATGGCGGCGGGGCCGACGCCCAGCGTGACCGTGCCGTTCTGCATCACGAATTTCTTCACCTCGAATTTGATCGGCTTCCCGGATTTCGTCTTGGCCGTGGAGGTGTCGTCCTTTCCGCCGGTCGCGTTCTCGATGTTCTTCAGCAGGTCGCCGACGTTGCTCGCGACGACCTTGGTCTCGTAGACAAACTCCGGGTGGTCGATGAAGATCTCATTCACCACGATGTGGTCGCCCATGACGGAGAACGGCTCGAGCTCGACATGAATCTTGCCGAGGTAGAACGCCTTGTCCGAGCTCCAGCCCGGCGGATTGCCGACCGTCAGGCCGGTGAGCGTACCGGTGCCGGAGAGGGGCGAGATCTGCGCGTCGTCGAGCACGACCTTTGTGGCCAGGGAGAGGTCAAAATCCCTAAGGCA
>CALFNJ010000710.1 GCA_937902865.1 uncultured Opitutaceae bacterium | reverse complement strand
ACCGACTACTCGATGAAGAACCGCACCTATCGCTACTTCGCTGTAAAACCGCTCTATTTTTTCGGCCATGGTCTCAGCTACACAAGATTGGACTACGCCGGCCTGCGCATCGCGCCCACTTGCGACGGCGCGCTCACCGTGACGCTCGATGTCACCAACTCCGGCGCGCGTGACGGAGACACCGTGGTGCAGTTGTATGCCACGCCGCCCGCTTCATCCCAGCCGCAGGAACTTCGCGCGCTCTGCGGCTTCCGCCGCGTGCATTTGAACGCCGGGGAAAAACAAAAAATCTCGATCGCTGTGCCCTCCGTTGCACTCCGGCGTTGGGACGTCGCTAAAAAGGCGTACGCGATTCCGTCTGGTAATTGGACGATTGCCGCCGGAGCTTCGTCCGCCGATCTCCCGCAGGCCGCCCAGGTTAAGCTTTGATTCCTCTCCCGCGGGCTCTGCTATTTTCTTACCCACAAAACAACCATAATCCCATGAACATGTCTGCTCCGTTGCTCAAATTGACCAAGGCGGCCGCGCTCGCGTCGCTGTTTGCATTGGTGTCGTCCGTCTCTGCCCAGGACGGCACCATCTATCCGCTCGAAGCCCCCGCCGAGCCGAACGCCATTCCGCTCGGCACTGGCGGGGTCAAGGATCAGCCCGCCAGGGAAAGTTGGTTCCGCCAATGGGGCGAGCCAATGGTGCGCAATGTTTCCGACGCCACGCTCACGCCCTTTCTCCCTGATCCCGCCAAGGCCAACGGCACCGCCGTCATCGTTGCGCCGGGCGGTGGCTTCCGGTGGCTTTCGATCAACAACGAGGGCTGGAAAATAGCGAAGGCGTTGAACGCCCGGGGCGTCGCCGCCTTCGTCCTCAAATACCGGCTCATCCCGACGCCCCCGACGCTCGAGGGCCTGAAGGAATCGATGAATCACACGTTCGCCGCCGTCACTCCGGCCGCGAGCGGCGCCTCCGACGCGACGTCTCCGACGCAGCGGAAACCGCCGGCGAGGGATCTCTCCAATCAGCAGGCCGACGCCGAGGCCGCCTACGCGCTCATTCTCAAGAATGCTGAAAAGTGGCACGTCGATACGCGCCGGATCGGCATGATGGGCTTCTCCGCCGGCGCCGGCCTCACCATGCATTGCGAGCTTCATTCCAAGACGATGAAGCTCGCCTTCATCGCACCGATCTACGGCGGCCTCGGCGCGGTCGAAGTGCCGAAGGACGCGCCGCCTCTGTTCGTCGCCCTTGCGATCGACGATCCTCTCATGTTCCACGGCGATTTCGGTCTGATCAAGTCCTGGTGGGAAGCGAAGAAGCCCGTCGAGTTTCACCTCTATCAAAACGGCGGCCACGGCTTCGGCATGGGCTACCCGAACCATCCCACCTACTGGTGGTTCGAGGTCTTCACGCACTGGCTCGACATCAACGGCTTCCTTAAGGCTGGACCAAACAAGTAAGCCGCCGTCAGCTTCCCCTCGATGTGAACCCGCTTCCTAAAAAATGATTCCCCTTAAGATCACCGGCTTCCATCGCGGGCTCGTGGCGCGACTTGCTTCCATGCTGGTCGCGCTCGCCGGCTCCGGCTTCGCCGCAGGAAGCGCTTCGCAGGTCGTTCCCGACACGCCGGCCTCGATCCTGCCGCTCACGGCGGTGCGTCTGCTCGACGGCAGTCCCTTCACGGCTGCAGTAAAGGCCAATCGCGACTACATGCTCGCGCTCGAGCCGGACCGGTTGCTCGCGCCTTTCCGCCGCGAGGCGGGACTGCCGGCCAAGGCCGAATCCTACGGCAACTGGGAGAGCGGCGGCCTCGACGGCCACACGGCTGGCCACTACCTCTCCGCCCTCGCCAACGTGATCGCCTCCGGAGAAGACACGCCGGACGGCCAGCTGCGCCACCGCCTCGATTACATGGTCGGCGAATTGAACGACTGTCAAAAGGCCTATGGCGATGGCTACATCGGTGGCGTGCCCGGCAGTCGTGCGCTCTGGACAGCGGTCGCTGCGGGTGACGTTGACGCCGTCAACCGCAAGTGGGTGCCGTGGTATAATCTCCACAAGACCTTCGCCGGCCTGCGCGACGCCTGGCTCGAAACCGGCAACATCACCGCGCGCGACGTGCTCATCCATTTCGGCGATTGGTGTGTGACTCTCACCTCGAAGCTCAGCGATGAACAAATGCAACGCATGCTCAATCAGGAGCACGGTGGCATGGATGAGGTGATGGCCGACATCTACGCGATCACCGGCGCCCGAAAATACCTGACGACCGCGCAACGCTTCGAACACCACGCCATCCTCGATCCGCTGGAGCAGGGTCGCGACGAACTCACCGGCAAGCACGCCAATACGCAGATTCCGAAAGTCATCGGCCTCGAACGGATCGCGACGCTCACCGGCGACCGGACCGCCGACTCCGGCGCACGCTTCTTTTGGGACACGGTCACGCAGCACCGCTCTGTCGTTTTCGGCGGCAACAGTGTGTCCGAGCACTTCAACGATCCGCACGATTTTCGCGGGTTGCTCCTGCACCGCGAGGGCCCCGAGACCTGCAACACTTACAACATGCTGCGGCTCACCGAGGGTCTCTTTGCCAGCGAACCCGAGGCCCGCTACGCCGACTACTACGAGCGCGCGCTGTACAATCACATCCTTGCCTCGATCAACCCGACGCAACCTGGCTACGTTTACTTCACGCCGATCCGGCCTGATCACTACCGCGTCTACTCCGTTCCCGGCGAGGCCTTCTGGTGCTGCGTCGGCACCGGCATGGAAAACCCCGGAAAATATGGCGAGTTCATCTACGCTGGCGCGCACGACGGACTTTACGTCAATCTTTTCATCGCCTCCGAACTCAAGGTTGCGCCGCTCGGCCTGACGCTGCGACAGGAGACGGCGTTTCCCGACGAGGAAAGCTCGCAGCTCACGCTGAAACTCGACCGGCCGACGACGTTCACCTTGCACGTGCGCCAGCCGGGCTGGGTCGCGCCGGGCGCGTTTACGCTCACCATCAACGGCGCGCCGGTGGCCGTCACCTCGGCGCCGTCGTCCTATGTCGCGATTCATCGCGAATGGCACGACGGTGATCGCGTGGCGATCGGCCTGCCGATGCACACCACGATCGAGGGTCTTCCCGACGGCTCGCCGTGGTATGCGATTTTGCACGGCCCCATCGTGCTCGCTCATCCCGCAGGCACTTGGGAACTGACCGGTCTGCGCGCCGACGATTCGCGCATGGCGCACGTTGCCTCCGGCCCCGAGGTGCCGCTCGATCAAGTGCCCGTGCTGCTGACCGACGCAAAAACCATTCCGTCAAAAGTTGTCGCCGATCCGGCCGCCGGTCCGCTGCATTTCCGGTTGATCGATGTCGTCGAGCCGCCGGCGAAGGA
>CALFNJ010000709.1 GCA_937902865.1 uncultured Opitutaceae bacterium | reverse complement strand
GTCTCCCGCCAGCCGGTGCGCTCGTCGGCTCCGCATTCCGGGCAGGCATGCGCCACCGGAGGGATGTCGGCAGAGCACTGGGCGCAAGTCGCGGGAGTGGGGAGGCGACTAATGAGGGAGGAGGGAAGATTTTTTATCTGGAACTCAGGAAATCAGGAACGGAAGCAATCCGTCGATCCGGGCTCACGCGAAGCCGCGAAGAGAGCGAAGACAAGCCAACGACCTGCTTCGCGCCTCTTCGCGTGACATCTTCCGTTTCGTGATTTCCTGAGTTCCAGATCCAAATGTCTGGTGATGGAAAACCCGATCTGGTTCAGCGCTCGTCGACGCTCGCCAGATATTTCCGGCGCGCGAGCTTCCAGGCGGTGACGAAGAACGCCGTCAGCGGAATCGCCAGCAGCATACCGCTGATGCCGTCGAAGGCGGTGCCCCAGAAAAAGATCGCGACGATGATCGAGACCGGATGCAGCCCGGTGCGTTCGCCCATGATGCGCGGCGTGAGGAACCAGCTCTCGATGCACTGCACGATGACCTTCACCAGCAGCACGAGGCCCACGAGCTTCCAGCCGCCGTCGGGCTGGAAGAAGGCGAGGGGGATCGTCACGCCGAGTCCGACGATCGTGCCGAGGTAGGGCACGACGTTGAGGACCCCCAGCAGCAGACCGATCGCGAGGCCGAAGTTCAGTCCAACCACGGTGAATCCGAGCGCGAACAGCACGCCCATGATCATGCCGATCACGAGCTGCCCGCGGAAGAACGACTCCACGATCGCGATCCCTTCGCGCAGGAGAAAGACGACGTCGTCGCGCACGCTTTCGGGCAGGAAGGGGAGGTGGCCGCGCACCTTGCGGGTCGGATCGCTGCGCGAGAGCAGGAAGAAGAACAGGTAAACCGGGATGATCGCGACGTGGGTGATGAAGGCGATCAGGCTGATCACGCCGCCGCCGGCCGCGCGGAGGGAAGGAATCGCGTGGGACATCACGCCCTGGACCTGGGCGGTCAGCGCGGTGCTGAGACGCTGGACAGTGGGATGCGCCATCTGCTGCTGGAGCATGCCGGACCAGAGCGGATACTGCCGCGCGAAGTATTCGCGGGTGTCGTCCCAAAGCGTGGGCACGTAAGCGATGAAGCTCAGCAGTTGTCCGATCAACGGCGGGACAATCAGCAGGATGATGCCCGCCACGATGAGCAGAAAAATTCCGTAGAGCAGAATTACCGCGGCGGTTCGGCGCAGATGCAGCCGTTTCTCGAAAACGTGCACGACCGGATGGAGCACCAGCGCGAGCACCCCGGCAGCGGCGAGCGGCCACAGCACGCCGGAGAAAAATCCGACAAGACGCCCGATCACAATGAGCGTGCCGATCAGCAGCGCGGCCGAGCCGACCAACGCCAGCACCGTCAGGGCAAAACCCGCGATGCGCCGCTGGCTGGGCGTCAGAAGGGGATCAGGTTGGGGGTGGACCGACATGACGGAAGAAAGGAAAAAGGCAGGAGGCGTGAGGCGGAAGGCCGGAGGGTCGGAGGATCGGAAGGCCGGCGCTGGCAGGTGAGAAGGTCAGATGAACCGTGGAGCGGCCAGCTTGTTCCTTGTGGAATGAGGGAATCGCATTCCATGCAGGTGCTCGCGCGGAGCACATCGAAGGTAGGACGAGGCGTCCTCGCCGAGCCGCGGCTCACCCGAGGGTTTGCCCGGCCGAAATCACGTCCGCTGCGGAAAACACGAAGGGCCACAATCCTGACTGGATCGACCTCGGTGTTTCTGCGCCTCTGCGCGAGACGAGCTGATGGGATCCGATCGATCTTTTGCGTTCTCGCTTTGACGCCGGCCGATTTTGCGTACGTTGCCGATTTCCTTCATGCAGGCTGCGACCCACATCCACGTCAAAGGCGCCCGCGAGCATAACCTCAAGAACCTCGAGCTCCGCATCCCGCGCGGCAAGCTGGTGGTCATCACGGGGCCGAGCGGCTCGGGCAAGTCGTCGCTGGCCTTCGACACGCTCTACGCCGAGGGTTACCGCAAGTATATGGAGAGTCTGTCGGCCCAGGCCCGGCAGGTACTGGAGCAGCTCAAGCGTCCCGACGTGGACTTCGTGCACGGTCTCTCCCCGGTGCTGGCGATCGAGCAGCGCACGGGCGGCGGTTCGCCGCGGAGCACGATCGCGACCGCCACCGAGATCGCCGACTACGCGCGGCTGCTGTGGTCGGTGTGTGGTGAGCAGCGCTGCCCGAAGGACGGCGGCCGCGTGGTGCAGCGTTCGCTCGACGACAATGTTCAGCGGGTTCTCACGAACTGCGCCGGCGAACGCATCATGCTGCTCGCGCCGTTCATGCGGGCGAAGCCAAGCGTGCTGCGCGACGAGCTGCCCCGGCTGCGGCAGCGGGGATTCCAGCGCGTGCGGCTCGACGGCGAGATCAAGAATCTCGACGACACCCGCCTCATTCCCACCGGTGCCAAGGAG